>CATXYA010000357.1 GCA_958403605.1 uncultured Oscillospiraceae bacterium | reverse complement strand
CCAAAGAATTGATCGCCCAGGAGCCCTGCGAGCCGCGGGACGCCGCGCGGTTATTGTGTCTGGGCCGCCGGGACGGCGCCATCCGGCACCGCATCTTCCATGATTTGCCGGAGCTTTTGCAGCCCGGCGACCTGCTGGTCATCAACAATTCAAAGGTACTGCCCGCGCGGCTGATCGGCCATAAGGAGGGGACGGGCGCCGTCTGCGAACTGCTGCTGCTGCGCCAGGTGCGCGGCGACGAGTGGGAGTGCCTGGCGAAGCCCGGCAAGCGCCTGCACCCGGGCAACCGCGTTGTCTTCGGGGACGGCACGCTGTCCGCGGAGATCCTGGAGACGCAGGACGACGGCAACAAGCGCGTCCTGTTTTCTTACGATACGGAGACGCTGTATGAAAAGCTGGACGCCTTCGGCAAGATGCCCCTGCCGCCCTATATCCAAAAACAGCTGGAGGATCAGAGCCAGTACCAGACGGTGTACGCCAAGGAATTGGGCAGCGCCGCCGCCCCCACGGCGGGCCTGCACTTCACCCCGGAGCTGATGGCCGCCCTGCGGGCGCGGGGCATCGGCTTTGCCGAGGTGACGCTGCACGTGGGCCTGGGCACGTTCCGCCCCGTCAAAGAGGATAATATCCTTGACCACAAGATGCACAGCGAATGGTACAGTATCAGCGAAGAGACCGCCGCACAGATCAACGCGGCCAAGGCCGCGGGCGGGCGCGTCATTGCGGTGGGCACCACCAGCTGCCGCACCCTGGAAGCCGCGGCCACCAAGTACGGCGCCATTCAGGCCTGCAGCGGCGACACGGACATCTTCATCTATCCGGGATATCAGTACAAAGCCATCGACGGCCTCATCACCAACTTCCACCTGCCGGAATCGACGCTCATCATGCTGGTGTCCGCTTTCTGCGGCTACGACAACACCATGAACGCCTACAAGGAGGCAGTCGCCCAGCGCTACCGCTTTTTCAGCTTTGGGGACGCGATGCTCATTGTATAACATGGACAGAAAATAAATTTTCCGCTGGAGGACATTGATGAACTGGGAGCCATGGACCGGGTGCCACCCCATCAGCGACGGGTGCGCGAATTGTTATTTCTACGGCCCGCACGCCAAACGCTATGGGCAAAACACCATTCAGAAGACCGACAAATTTGATTGGCCTGTCCGCAGGAACGCCAAGGGCGAATATAATATCAAAGGGAACAAGATCCTGGCCACCTGCTTTGCAACGGACTTTTTCCTGCCGGAGGCCGATGCCTGGCGCGGGGAGGCCTGGGCCATGATCCGGGAGCGGACGGACATTGACTTTCTGATCCTGACGAAGCGGATCGACCGCTTTCTCGTCTCTCTCCCCGCGGATTGGGGCGACGGTTACGACAATGTAAATATCGGCTGTACCGTCGAAAACCAGGCGCTGGCCGATCAGCGGCTGCCGCTGTTTTTGTCCTATCCCATCAAGCGGCGCTTTATCGCCTGTGCACCGCTTTTGGAAGGGATCGACCTCGCGCCCTATCTCCACGGCGTGGACCACGTGACCGCGGGCGGGGAGACCGGGCGGGACGCCCGCCTCTGCGACTATGACTGGGTGCTGGCCATCCGGGAACAGCGCGTCCAGGCCAACGCCACCTTCTGGTTCAAAAATACCGGCTCGCTGTTCCGGCACGACGGGATGGTGGAGAAGGTGAACCCTTTTAAGCAATCCAGCGCCGCCAAAGAGCTGGGGATCGATATTTCCGACGGGAAGCGGCTGTTTTGACAGCATCCGCCGCAAGGCGCACCAGTGGGGCCGCAGTATCCCATATCACAAGCCGCACAGGGCAACACTGTGCGGCTTCTTTTGTCGTGGCACTTCCAAAAAAAATGCAGCGGAAGGTGTCATATCATGCAAGAAATTTTGCACCTGCGGTGTTACAATCATCAAAGCGAAAGGGTGTGGGGCAGGCATGCGGGCAGCGCAGGAGCAGCGGCATATCTATTACGACCAAGAGCTTGAGCTGGAGGCGTACAATCTGACGGGGATCGTGCAGAAATTCCCCAATCATTTTCACGAATTTTATGTGATCGGATTTGTAGAGGGCGGGAAGCGCCATCTGTGGTGCAAAGGCAGGGAATACGACCTTACCGCCGGAGATCTGATCTTGTTCAATCCGCGGGACAACCACTACTGCGCGCCCATCAACGGGGAGCTGCTGGATTACCGTGCGGTCAATATCCAGCCCGCCGTGCTGCAGCGGGCAGCGCGGGAGATCACCGGCGACGATTACGTGCCTCATTTCACGCAGAACGTGGTTTACCAGAGCGACATCACCCATTCCTTGGGCGAGCTCTATGACGCCATCCTGCGGAAAGCGCCGAAGATGGAAAAAGAGGAGGCGCTCTTTTTCCTGCTGGAACAAGTCCTGCGGGAATACGCGGCCCCCTTTGACGAAGAGGACGCCGCGCGGCCAAACCCGCAGATCCAGACGCTGTGCCGGTATATGGAGGAACACTTTTCCGAAAACATCACGCTGGACGAACTATTGTCCATGACCAGCTTTGGCAAATCGTACCTGCTGCGCTCCTTCACCAAACAGGTGGGCGTGTCTCCCTACCGCTATCTGCAGACGGTGCGCCTGGAAAAAGCGAAAAAATTTTTGGAACAAGGCGTCGCGCCCATCGAGGCGGCGGCGATGGCTGGTTTTGCCGATCAAAGCCATTTTACGAACACCTTCAAATCCTTTATCGGCCTGACGCCGAAGCAGTACCAGCGCATCTTTACCGCTTCCGCGCCGTCCGCACCCACCGGGGAGGAGGCGTCCCATGGATAAAACAGCCAAGGGACATCTCGCCGCCTTTGTCACCATCGTGATCTGGGGCACCACCTTTATTTCCACAAAGGTCCTGCTGCAAAGCTTCACGCCCATTGAGATCCTGTTCATCCGCTTTGTCATCGGCTATGCCGCTTTGTGGTGTGTCGCGCCGCACAGGCTGGCGGTACAGCGGCGGCAGGAATGGTATTTCGCCGCCGCGGGGCTGTGCGGTGTGACGCTGTATTATCTGTTTGAAAATATCGCCCTGACGTATACGCTGGCTTCCAATGTGGGCGTCATCATCTCCATCGCGCCGTTTTTTACCGCCATCTTCTCC
>CATXYA010000356.1 GCA_958403605.1 uncultured Oscillospiraceae bacterium | reverse complement strand
GCCATGGGGAAAGTCCATGGAAACGCCGTGCAGCACTTCGCGCCCTTCCTCGTAGGAGAAACGCAGGTCCCGGCAGGCCAGCGCGCCGCCCGCTGCCGTACCGCTGCCAGGGGCGTCCTCGGGCAGGTCCAGCAGGGTAAAGATCTTATCGCTGGCAGCCATGCCGTTCATCGCGATGTGGAAAAACGAGCCGAGCTGGCGCATGGGCAGGAAAAAATCTGCCGACAGAAAAATGACGGCGAAGCAGCCCCAGAACGGAATGCGCCCCGCGCGGAATTCAAGAACGGCCAGCACCATGCCCAGCGCCGCCCCGCCGTATGCCACGAGATCCATGATGGTGATGGAATTGAGCTGCATCGTCAGCACTTTCATGGTGATCCTGCGGAATTTTTCCGCCTCCCGGTTCATCTCCTCCTGCTTATAGCCGTCGGCCTGATAGATCTTCAGTGTGGTCAGCCCCTGCAGGTTTTCCAGAAAAGTGTCTCCCAATGCCGTATACTGGCCCCAGTAGCGGCCCAACAGCTTTTTGGCAAAGGTCTGCACCGCCGCGATGGCGGCAGGGATGAGCGGCACACACACCAGAAGCGCCAGCGCGGCACGCAGGCTGCCCGGCGCTAACGGCGCGAACCGTGTGGCCGGAGCAAGCATGCTGTAAGAAAACTGTGGAAGGTATGCGCCGAAATAGGTTTCCAGTTGTTCCACGCCCTCGGCAGCCAGCTGCACGGCCTCGGAGGTCGCCACGTTCTGGTTGTATGCGGGGCCAAGGCGCAGAAGCTTTTCATAAATACTGCGGCGCAGCGTGCGCTTCACCGAGCGCGCGGCCAGAAAGCTCATCCGGCCCGCACCTGCGGTGCATATGCCCCGCACAAGGACAGCTGCCAGCCCCGCGGCCAGCGGCAGTGCAAGCGTGCGGGGGGCGGCGGCGCCCTCCAGCAGCTGCTGCAGAAACCACGCGCAGGAGAAGATCATCCCTGCATTGCTCAGCAAGGAAAGCCACTGAAGCGCCACGTTTCCGGCGATGTACGGTTTGCTGTCCGGCACGGTGCCGATCAGCCGTTTGTTGATCATCATGGACAAACTCCTTTTGGGGGGTTAGTAAAAACTAACCTATGCTGAAAATAAAAGTTAGTTTTTACTAACTAACTGCTTTTTATAGTTTATCCGTCCGGGCGGGATTTGTCAATCCCTCTATGGCATCGGGTGAAAAGGGAAGACCTTCCATAAAAGCGCTGCAGCGGCAGTGCAAAATATCAATTGTATGCCTTTCAGGAATATGTTATACTTTGATACAGTAACAGGGTGATGCAGAAAAGAAACATAAATGAAGAGGAGGAAGTGTTGTGATCGACCGGAAATGCAAAGTGACGCTGGGCGGCCTGCCGCAGAAGATCCATGTCAAAGGCGATGAAACGAAGCCGGTGCTGCTGTTTTTGCATGGCGGCCCGGGTGTGTGCAACCGCCACACAGTCATGACGGTGCACGCAGACCTGCAAAAGGAGTTTCTTGTTGTCGCATGGGACCAGCGGGGCAGCGGCGGTTCTTATCGCGGGGCGGCCGTGGAGACGCTGACGATCGACCGCCTTGTGGACGATGCCCACGAGCTTGTGCTTTGGCTGTGTCGGGAATACGGCAGGAAAAAGGTGTACCTGCTGGGCGGCAGCTGGGGCTCGGAGCTGGGCACATGGCTGGCGTACCGCTATCCGGAGCACATTGCGGCCTTTGTGGGCTTCGGGCAGGTCGTCAATGGGGCGAAAAACGAGGAACTGAGCTATCAATTTGCGCTGGATGAGGCCCAAAAGGCCGGGGACGAAAAATCCATCGCCGTCTTAAAGCGGGTGGGGCCCCCGGTCATGGGTGTTTATAAGGGCGGCTTCGACGGGATGATGGCCCAGCGCCGGGTGATGATGAAATACGGCGGCTATTCCCAAAGCAAAAAGAAACGCAGCTATTTCCGTTCCATGGTGATCCCCATGCTGTGCTCCGGCGAATACAGCATTCCGGACCTGATCGGCGTGGCCAAAGGGTACCGCTATGTGCTTACAGCCATGTGGCCCGCCGTGGGAGCAACGGACTTTCCCAGTACCTGTACAAAATTCCAGGTGCCTTATTTTATCTTTGACGGCGTGCTGGACCAGAACACTCCTGCGGCGCTGGTGCAGGATTATTTCGATTTGATCCAGGCACCGAAAAAGGAGCTGATCTGGTTCGAGCAGTCGGGCCACAACCCGATGACCGACGAGCCGGAGCGCTTCAAAAGCCTGCTGCGCGACCGTTTGCAGGCCCTTGAAAAGGAGGAACCCACCGTATGAAGCAGGATGTTCGGACAAATGTGATCCCGCCTTTGAAATTTGGGGAAAAGTTCGGCTTTTTGACCTTTTCCACCGCCAGCAACGTGGTGTACCAGTTCAAGAGCATTTATTATCTGTTTTTCCTCACCAATGTACTGAAGATCGACGTGCTCGTCGCGGGCATGATCCTGACCATCGGAACCGTCTGGGACGCGGTCAACGACCCGCTGATCGGCTTCTGGTCCGTGAACCACAAATTCAAAAACGGCGAGCGCTGCCGCCCCTTCGCGCTGTGGTTCGCGGTGCCCTGGGCGGTTTCGGTGGTACTGCTGTTCTGCGATTTCAAAACCTCGCAGACCGCTGCCGTCATTCTGGCGCTGGTGATCTATTTTATTTTTGAATCCTTCAATACCTTTGTTGCCATCCCTTACAACAGCATGGGCGGCCTGGCGACCAACCGCGACGCGGACCGGCGTTCCATCAACGTGTACCGCAATTTGGGCGGCTGCATCGGCTCGGGCATCGGCGCTGTGGCCTGCCTGCCGCTGCTCAAGCTGTTCGGCGCGCTGGACAACGGCGGCAACCTCATCGACGGCAGCAGCTCCCGCGGGTTCCTGCTCACCGCCATGGTCATGGGCGCTGTCTGCATCGTCGGCAGCCTCACACATTATTTCACCACAAAGGAGCGCGTCGTACAGATCTCGGACGACGAGGACCACGTAAGCGCCCGCAGCGCGGCCAAAATGCTGTTCCGCTGCAAATCGTGGGTACTCAATATGCTGTACATCATCTGCTATGGCGTAAACAACGTGCTCATCATGAGCTCCATCACCTATTATGCGACGTATGTGATGGGC
>CATXYA010000355.1 GCA_958403605.1 uncultured Oscillospiraceae bacterium | reverse complement strand
GCGCCTTAGACCACTCAGCCAACTCTCCAAGCAGCTTTTTTATTTTACCCAAAAACAAGGCGTTTGTCAAGAGCTTGCGGCATATTTTTCCGCCGAAGCGGGCTGTTTGTTTACAGTTTATTCCTGGCTTTCCCGGCAAGACTCTGCTAGAATAAAGAAAAAAGGAAAGGAGCCGCGATAATGATGGCAAAGCAATTCTATGTTGGCGGCAGTGTGCTGACGATGGAGGCGCCGCTGTACGCTGAAGCCGTGCTGGTGGAGGACGGGCGCATCGCCGCCGTGGGCCGCCGGTGCGATTTGGCGCCGCTGGCGGGGGATGCACAGAAGATCGACCTTGCGGGCGCCGTTTTGCTGCCTGCCTTTATCGACCCGCACAGCCATTTTTCCGGCTATGCCAATTCGCTGCTGCAGGCCAGCGTGGAGGACGCGCAGAACTTTGACGACATCCGCGCCCGTATCCAGAGCTTCCTTGCGGAAAACGAGGTCCCGGCGGGCAAGTGGGTGTCCGTGAAGGGACTGGACCCCACCCATTTGGCGGAGCATACCTCACCCGACCGGCATCTGCTGGACGAGGCGGCGCCGCACAACCCCGTGCTGCTGCAGCATCAATCGGGGCACAACGGCGTGTTCAACACCCTGGCGCTGCAAGAATTGGGCATTACAGCGCAGACGCCCGTGCCCGACGGCGGGCGCATCGCCGTGGAAAACGGCGAGCCCACGGGGTATCTCGAGGAAAATGCTTTCATCGCTTACATGCAAAAGCTGCCCATGCCCACGCCGCAGGAGCTGGGCGCGGCCTTTGAAAAGGCGCAGCAGCGCTACGCCAGTTACGGCATCACCACCGTGCAGGACGGCATGCTGATGGATATGATGGCGGGCCTGTACCAATATCTTTGCGCCGCGGATGCCCTCAAGCTGGACGTGGTGGGCTACGCCGACCTGCGGGACAGCAAGCAGCTGCTGGAGATCTTCCACGACCATATCGACCAGTACAAAAATCACTTCAAGATCGGCGGCTACAAGACGTTTTTGGACGGCTCGCCCCAAGCGCGCACGGCCTGGATGCGCCAGCCCTATGAGGGGGCGGAGGATGGCTACTGCGGCTATCCCACCCTGTCGGACGAGCAGCTGCTGGCGAATATCCGCCGCGCGCTGCGCGAGGGCCGTCAGCTGCTGGCGCACTGCAACGGCGACGCGGCGGCGCAGCAGTATATCGACCAGTTCACCAAAGCCCTGGGCGAATTGGACGACGCGCCGGATATCCGCCCGGTGATGATCCACGCCCAGCTGCTGGGCAAAGACCAGATGCCCGCCATGAAAGAGATCGGCATGATGCCGTCCTTCTTTGTGGCGCACGTGTACCATTGGGGCGACGCGCACCTGCAAAACTTTGGGCCGCAGCGCGCCGGGGCCATCAGCGCCGCCAAGTCGGCGGGGGAGCTGGGGCTGCCGTACACGTTCCACCAGGACGCGCCCGTCATCGAACCCAATATGCTGGAGACCGTCTGGTGCGCCGTCAACCGCCTGACGAAGAAGGGCGTGCTGCTGGGCCCGGAGGAGCGCATCACGCCGCTGGAGGCGCTGCGCGCCGTGACGGTGAACGCCGCCTACCAGTATTTTGAGGAGCGGGAAAAGGGCAGCATTCGTCCGGGTAAACGCGCCGACCTGGTGATTTTGGACGCCGACCCCACCAAGGTGGACCCCATGGCGATCCGCGACATCAAGGTACTGGCCACCATCAAGGACGGCGCCTGCATCTACCGCGCTTAAACGAAATCAACGACAAAAGGGCGCGAAGCAAAATGGTATCCTAAGAAACAACTCCTGTAACAACTGGTTGCAGGAGTTGTTTTTTATTGCTTTGCTTGATCGATGTCTGTATCTCAAGCCCTGTAGGGAACGCCGTCCCCGGCGTTCCGCTTCCCCGGAGATAGCGCGGGTTGAGATCAACGCTCCCTGGCTTTGCGAAGATGTGGGAAATTCCAACAAATACAGCGGCTCTTCGGAAGATACGTTTCTGCAATAAGGCGCTGCACGAGACAAAAGTGTACCACCGTCCGGACTTTTAACGGCGGAACGCCGGGGACGGCGTTCCCTACAGAAGCAACTTCTTATTCTTTGCATGATGTTTGGCAACGTGTCCTTTTCCGTTGTAAAAACGGCATTTCCCGCGCATGAGCCAAGCCCCCGGCGCCATACACTGTTACGGTAGGAAAGGGGGAATGACCGCCGTGTTCGGAGTCATCTTTAGTTTTATCGCCAGCCACATCTTATATTTTGCCCTGCATCTCGAGAGTAGCAGCTTTCCCAAGCCCCTCTCGGCCCGGGAGGAGATCGAGGCGTTCGAGCAGCTCAAGCAGGGCGACCAGGACGCGCGGGACCGGCTGATCCGGCACAACCTGCGCCTGGTGGCGCACATCGTCAAGAAATATTATGCGGCGAACATCGAGCAGGAGGACCTCATCAGCATCGGCACCATCGGCCTCATCAAGGCGGTGAACAGCTTCGACAACACCAAGGGGGCGCGCTTTGCCACCTACGCCGCCCGCTGTATTGAAAACGAGATCTTGATGCAGTTCCGCTCCGACCGCAAGCTGCAAAACGACATCTCCATTCAGGAGCCCATCGACAGCGACAAAGACGGCAACAGCCTGACGCTCAACGACATCGTGGCCGACACCTTCAGCGTGCCGGACGATTATGAGCGCAAAGAGTTGTCCCGCAGGCTGTACCAGGTGGTGGACCGCCTTTCAGGAAGGGACCGGCAGATCGTCATTCTGCGCTACGGGCTGTTTGAATCGAAACCCATGACCCAGCAGCAGGTGGCAGAGCTGTTACACATCAGCCGCAGCTATGTATCGCGCATTGAGAAAAAGGCTTTGCAGCAAATGAAGGGAATGCTGGAACAAAGGGCTTGAAAATTCATGAGAAGTGTGGTATCCTGTCAAAAGTGTGAAAAAAGGGGAAGGGGTCTTACCATGCTGCGGACGTGGCGGAGCGGTTTTCTGAAAAACAGCACCCAGCGCTTTGACGCAGGTCTCAGCGATGTTTTCCCCGTTTCTTTGAACGGCATTTCCCGTCCCTGAAAGACGGCGAAGATGCCGTTTTTTCTTGCTCTGCCTGCGGCTCTTTGCATCCGCCGGGATGTTGAG
>CATXYA010000354.1 GCA_958403605.1 uncultured Oscillospiraceae bacterium | reverse complement strand
ACCACACGCTGGAGCTGGGCCAACGCCTGGCCGTGGTGCCCAGCTGGGAGGATTATGAGAACCCGCAGGGACGCGCCGTCATCGCGCTGGACCCCGGCATGGCCTTCGGCACCGGCACCCACGAGACCACGGCCCTGTGCCTGGAGACGCTGGACGAAACGGTGCGGGGCGGCGAGCGCGTGCTGGACATCGGCACCGGCTCGGGCATTTTGGCCATCGCGGCGCTGAAGCTGGGCGCCGCCGTGGCCGAGGGCGTGGATATCGACCCCATGTGCGTGCGCACCGCCGGGGAAAACGCGGCGCGCAACGGCGTGCAGGACCGCTTCCAGGTGCTCATCGGCGACCTTTCGGACAAGGCCAGCGGCACCTACGACATCATCTGCGCCAACATCGTCGCCAACGCCATCAAGGCGCTGGTGCCCGGCGTGCCCGCCTTGCTGGCCCCCGGGGGCGTGTTTTTGGCCAGCGGCATCATCGACACCCGCAAGGAGGAAGTATTGGCCGCCGTCAAGGCCGCGGGCCTGGCGGTGCGGGAAGTGAAAGAGCAGAACGGCTGGGTGTGCCTGGTGTGCGCCCACGGGGCGTGACGCCATGGCGCACCGCTATTTTACCGAGGATGTCCGCGACGGCGTGGCCGTGCTGCACGGCGCGGAGGCCAAGCACCTGTGCGTGGTGCTGCGCGCCGCCCCCGGCGAGACGGTGACGGTGTGCGACGGCAGGGGCACCGATTACGCCTGCCGCGTGCGCGCCGCCGCGCCCGAGCACTGCGAGCTGGAAATCATTTCTTTTGCCCCCAGCGCATCGGAGCCGGACGTGCGGGCTATCCTATACGTAGGATATCCCAAGGCCGACAAGCTGGAGTGGATCATCCAGAAGGCCGTGGAGCTGGGCGCGGACGCCGTGGTGCCCTTTTTCAGCCGCTACTGTGTGGTAACCCCCAAAAAAGAAGAACAAAAGAACGAGCGGTACAACCGCATCGCCCTGGAAGCCGCCAAGCAGAGCGGCCGGGGGCTGGTGCCGCGGGTAGAGCTGCCGCTGACATACAACCAGATGCTCGGGCAGGCCGCCGCGTGCGATGCGGCGCTGCTGTGCTACGAAGCGGGCGGCGCGCCCTTACTTAGCCGGCTGGCACATGGCGTGAAAACCGTGTCCATCGTCACCGGCAGCGAGGGCGGCTTTTCCCCCGAGGAAGCCGCGCTGGCCAAAGAGGCGGGCCTTGTGCCCGTCAGCCTGGGCCCGCGCATCCTGCGCTGTGAAACAGCGCCGCTCGCTGCTTTGGCCGTGGTCATGGCCCAGACCGGCAATTTACAATAGCCTTCCGCGCCTTTCGCCGGAAGGTGAAAGGGAGTTTGTATGTTGCTGAAAAAATCACTGGGCCTTGTGGCCGCCTTGGCAATGACGGCGATGCTGTTCGCCGGCTGCTGGGGCAATTCCGCCTCTTCTTCCTCCAAGCCCGCTTCCTCCTCGAAGCCGTCTTCCTCCAGCATGTCCGGCTCTTCGTCCGGCAGCATGTCGGGCAGCATGTCCGGTTCGATGTCGGGCTCCATGTCGGGCAGCATGTCCGGCAGCATGTCCGGCAGCCTGGATGACGGCGTGATGAGCGGCGCTTCCGACGGCGCCTCCAATGTGGGCGGCGCGGCCTCCGATATCATGAGCGGCGCCGGCGGCGCCGTCTCCGAGGCCGCCAAGGGCGTGGGCGACGCCGCGTCCGATCTGACGGGCGGCGCCTCCTCCAATTCCAAAGCCCGGTCCGCGTCCGGTTCTTCTTCGGTGGCTGCGAATGCAGCCGCCGGGGAGGACTGGGCGCTTCGTTTGGTCAACGCGGAAAATCCGCTGCCGGAGGACTTCTCCGTGCGCACGGCCAACATTCCCGGATACGACAACCGCCCCTTCGACATGCGCGCCGCCGACGACCTGGAGGCCATGCTGAAGGACGCCGAAAAAGCCGGATGCAAGCTCTACTTAGTGTCTGGTTACCGCAGCGTGGGGCGGCAGAAGGCCCTCTTCGCCCGCAAGGTGCAAAGCTTTTTGAACGAGGGCTTCCCCCAGGAGGAGGCCGAGAAGCAGGCCGCCCAGTGGGTGGCACGCCCCGGCACCAGCGAGCATAACCTGGGGTTGGCGGCGGACATCGTGTCCGCCAGCTGGTATTCCTCCCACGACGACCTGACGGCGGATTTCGACCAGACGCCGGAATTCGCCTGGCTGCGGGACCACTGCGCCGAGTACGGCTTCGTGCTGCGCTACCCCAAGGGCAAGGAATCCGTCACCGGCGTGACGTATGAACCGTGGCATTATCGTTATATAGGCAAAGAGGCCGCGGCGGACCTGACCGCCCGGGGCCTGACACTAGAAGAGTATTGGGCGGGAAAGCAATGAAAAACCTCCTCCAGTGGGTGCGGGCGCACCTCAAAGGCATGTTCGGCGCGGCGGTGCTGCTGTGCATCGCCGCGTTCGGCGTTACATATCACCGGGAGATCTGGGCCATCCTGACGGACGAAGCGGCCCGGGACGCGTTTATCGCCTGGGTGCGGGACAGCGGCTGGACAGGCCTGGCCGTCTTTCTGGGCGTGCAGATTTTACAGGTGGTGGTGGCCTTTCTGCCGGGCGAGCCGGTGGAGCTGGCCGCGGGCCTCATCTACGGCACCTGGGGCGGGCTGGCCCTGTGCCTTTTTGGCATCTTCATCAGCTCCATGGCCGTCTACTACACGGCGAAGCTGCTGGGCGCCCGCGCCGTGGACGGCGAGGTGCTGAAAAAATACCGCTTCCTGCGGGACGAGGCCCACGTGCATTTTGCGCTGTTTTTGCTGTTTTTCATCCCCGGCACGCCCAAGGACGTGCTGGTGTACGCCGGGCCGTTTCTGCCCGTGTCGGCCCGCAGCTTTTTCCTGTTGAGCACGCTGGCGCGCATCCCCTCCATCCTCACCAGCACCTTCGCGGCCTCCAGCTTTGTAGCGGGGAACTGGATGGCCGGGGCGGCGGTGTACGCCCTCACGGGGCTGGCGGCGCTGGCCTGCGCCCTCAACGAGGAGCGGCTGCTGGCCTGGTTCCGCCGCCGCCGGGCTGTGAAAAAATAGACAAAATTCTCTGGCTTAATTTGGCGGTTCGTGTTATACTAAACCCGTCCAAATTGCAGAGGAGGAATTTTCCATGGCCAATTACCGCATTTTGACCGATTCCAC
>CATXYA010000353.1 GCA_958403605.1 uncultured Oscillospiraceae bacterium | reverse complement strand
CGCGGCCATCCGCGCTGTCGTGCGCTCGGCCATCACCCGCGGTTATAAAGTAAAGGGCGTGCGCCACGGCTACAACGGCCTGCTCACCGGCGATATCATCGATATGAACGTGCGCAGCGTTTCGGAGATCATCCACCGCGGCGGCACCATTTTGTACACGGCCCGCTGCTTGGAGTTCAAGACGGTGGAGGGCCAGCAGAAGGCGGCCCAGGCCTGCCGCGACAACGGCATCGACGCCTTGGTCGTCATCGGCGGCGACGGCTCGTTCCGCGGCGCCAAGGATATGGCGGCACAGGGCATCCCGTGCATCGGCATCCCCGGCACCATCGACAACGACATCGCCTGCAGCGATTATACCATCGGCTACGACACCGCCATGAACACGGCGGTGGAGATGATCGATAAACTGCGCGACACCACCCAAAGCCATGACCGCTGCAGTGTGGTGGAAGTGATGGGCCGCAACGCGGGCTACATCGCGCTGAACACCGGCATCGCCGTGGGCGCGCTGTGCACGCTGATCCCCGAGGTCCCCTATGATCTGGAGCGGGACGTCATCGCCCGCATGAAGCAGACGCAGAAAACGGGCAAGCGCCATTTCATCATCATCATCGCCGAGGGCGTCGGCCATGCGGGGGACCTTGCCAACGAGATCCAGGCCGCCACGGGCATCGATTCCCGCGCCACGGTGCTGGGCCATGTGCAGCGCGGCGGCTCGCCGACGCTGCGTGACCGCGTGACGGCCAGCCGCATGGGGTTCCATGCTGTGGAGCTGATCACCAAGGGCTTCTTCAATCGTGTGGTCGCCACCCGCGCCGAATCCATTGTGGATTACGATATCTCCGTGGCCCTGTCCATGTACAAGACCATCGATACCACCATGCTGGATATCGCCGGGGCCATTTCCATCTGACCGCTGTTTTTTAAGCAAAAGGCACTGCGTTTGCAGTGCCTTTTTTCTGTTTTCCGGCATATAGTAGGATGATGGAGAAGGGAGGTGCCTGCCATGCGGCGCAAAGCAAAGGGACCGCTGCCCGCCAAACGGCGCTGGCAGCTGCGGCTGGCGGCGGTATTTTTGGCGGCCGCACTGTTACTGGTGGGCATCGACATGCGTTTGCGGCCCGTCATCATCACCATGGCGGAATATCAGTGCCGGGTGGTGTCGCTGATGGCGATGAACGAGGCGGTGAGCACGGCGCTTTTGCAGGAATCAGAGCTGTGCCAGCGGCTGACGACGGTGGAAAAGGGGCCAAACGGCGATATCAGCGCCATTGAGATCGATTCCGCCGCCGTCAATGAATTGAAAACGAAGCTGACCATGGCCGTCACCAACCGGCTGCTGTCCGTGGGCAAGCAGGAGATCGAGATCCCCATTGGCACGCTGCTGGGCTGGCAGCTGCTGGCCGGGCGCGGCCCCAACGTCTGCCTGCAGGTGCTGCCCGCCTCCTTTGTGCAAAGTGAGATCGTGGATACGCTGGAGACCGCGGGCATCAACCAGACCCAGCACCGCATTTTCATCCGCTTCCAGGTGGAGATGAGCGCCATTTTGCCGGGCTATTCCACCAGCGTGACGGTGGACGATGAGATCTGTGTGGCGCAGACCTTGGTGGTGGGCCAGGTACCGCAGGTTTATGCCACGGGCAAGTGATTTTTTCGTGCAACAAGGGGAATTCTATGGTATATTATCATGTGAGGTGATTCCCTTTGACAGAGCAGGAACAGCGCCGGCGGTATGACGAGCTGGTACAGCTGATCGAGCACAACAGCCATTTGTATTACGACCTGGACGCCCCCGTGCTGGAGGATTACGAGTACGACGCCTTGAACCAGGAATTGAAGGCCATCGAGCGGGAGCATCCCGATTGGGTGACCGCCGCCTCGCCCACCCAGCACGTGGGCGGTGTGGCCTCTTCCAAATTTGAAAAGGTGACCCACGCGGTGAAAATGGAGAGCCTCCAGGACGTGTTCACGTTCGACGAGGTGCGGGAATTCGACCGCCGCGTGCGGGATGCGGGCCTTGTCCCGCAGTATGTGGTGGAGGCCAAGATCGACGGCCTCTCCATCAGCCTGGAATATGAAAACGGCCGGCTGGTCCGCGGCTCCACGCGGGGAGACGGCGTGGTGGGCGAGGACGTGACGGAAAACCTGGCCACCATCAAAACGATCCCCAAGCGCCTGAAGGATGCGCCGGAGTTTTTAGAGGTGCGCGGCGAGGTATATATGCCACACGAGGCCTTCCGGCAGCTGTACGCGCAGCAGGAATTGGAGGGCAAGCAGCCCTTCAAAAACCCCCGCAACGCGGCGGCGGGCAGCCTGCGGCAAAAGGATGCCGCCGTCACGGCCTCCCGCAATTTGTCGGTCTTCATTTTCAATTTACAGCAACTGCGGGGCAAGGAGATCGCCTCCCACAAGGAGAGCCTCGACTATATCAGCTCCCTGGGGTTCCCGGTCTCGCCGCGGTATTCTCTGTTTGATGAGATCGAAGAAGTCATCCGCGAGATCGAGACCATCGGCCAGCTGCGCGGCACGCTGGCGTTCGACATCGACGGCGCCGTGGTAAAGGTGGACGATTTTGCCCAGCGCCGCGCCCTGGGCAGCACGGCCAAATATCCGCGCTGGGCGGTGGCGTTCAAGTATCCGCCCGAAGAGAAGGAAAGCGTCCTGCGGCAGATCGAGGTCTCGGTTGGCCGCACCGGCGTGCTGACGCCGACGGCGGTGTTCGATCCCATCTTGCTGGCGGGCACCACGGTCTCCCGCGCCATTTTGCACAACGAGGCGTTTATCGCGCAGCTGGACGTGCGCATCGGGGATACCATCCGCGTGCGCAAGGCGGGGGACATCATCCCCGAGGTGGTGTGCGTCACGAAGCACGAGGGCACCGAGCCCTTCCAGATGCCCCAGCTCTGCCCCTCCTGCGGAGAGCCCGTCGCCCATTTGGAGGACGAGGCGGCCCTGCGCTGCACAAACCCCGAGTGTCCCGCGCAGACGCTGCGCAATCTCATCCATCTTGCCGGGCGCACCGCCATGGATATCGACGGCCTGGGCGAAGCGGTGGCCACGCAGCTGGTGGAAAAGGGCTACGTGCAAAACGCGGCGGACCTGTACGACCTGACGGCGGAACAGCTGTTCACGCTGGACAAATTCAAGCAGAAATCGGTGGATAAGCTCTTAGCGGCCATCGAGG
>CATXYA010000352.1 GCA_958403605.1 uncultured Oscillospiraceae bacterium | reverse complement strand
GGCCTGGAGCCGCCGTTTTAGAGCAAACGTTTACTCTTTGGAATCAGTATATCATACTGGAATTTCTTTTTCAATAGAATCGGGGGACCAATCTTTTGTTTTCACAAAATTTCGTCATATTTCTCTATCTTTGCGCTGAAATTTTAATCAAATCGTCAAGAGGGCCGCTTGGCCGGTTCTTGCGGTTTTCGCTCGTTTTTGAGTAAAGGGTTTCACCTCTTCTGCCCCGCCGCTTCGCCCAGGAACGCGTCCATCTCGACGGGACGGCCGTCCGCCAGGCGCGAGCGCTCCGCCGCAAAGGCCACGAAGTGGCTTTCCAGCGAGCGGCTGATGGAGGTCAGCGTGGCAAGGTCCGCGCCCCCGCCGCCCAGCAGCGCCAGCACGTCATGCACCATGCGGAAGTCCCCGCCGCCGTGGCCGCTCAGGTCCTCGGCCAGCTTCGTCACATCGATGACCTCCGGTTCGCGGCCAAACTCCCACGCGCGGATCTTGTTGGTGTCCATGTCGCCCTCCAATTCGCCCCGCGTGCCCATCACCTTGATCTGGCGGTAAATGCGGTTGGAATAGGCGCACATGGTAAAGCTGGCCGTGACGCCGCCGTCAAGCTCCAAATTGACCACCTGGTGGTCCACGACGTTGTTGTCGCAGTGGTACACACAGCGGCCATAGGGCCCCTCCCGCAGGGCGCGCGTCACCTTGTCCACAGTGGGGGCGTTCACCACCACGTTGGCGGGCCAATCGGCGCTGCCGCCGCGCACCGAGTCCAGATAAATTTTTTCGGCGTCGTAAGGGCACCCGGCCTTGACGGCGCATTTGCCGTCCAGACAGCGCGCCGACGCGCCCTGGGGGGCGTTTTGGGCGGTGAATTCCCCCAGGCTGCCAAAAGAGGAGACCCGGCGGCAGCTTTTCCCCGTCAGCCACAGCAGGATATCCAGATCGTGGCAGGATTTTGAGAGGATCATGGGGCTGGCCGTCCCGCTGTTGCGCCAGTTGCCGCGCACATAGCTGTGCGCATAGTGGTAGTAGCCCACGTTTTCAAAGGCGTGGACGGTGGAGAGCCGGCCCAGGCGCCCGGAATCGATGATCTGTTTCACGCACTGGTAAAAGGGCGTGTACCGCAGCACGTGGCACACCACCACCTGCCGCCCGCAGGCCACGGCCTCTCGCTCCACGGCCAGGCAGTCCTCCAGCGTGACGGCCACCGGCTTCTCCAGCAGCAGGTCATAGCCCTTGCGCATGGCCGCCACGGCCTGGGCGGCATGCATTTGGTCCATGGTGCACAAAAACAGCACGTCGGCCAGCTTGGGCTGCGCCAGCAGCTCTTCGGCGCTGGCAAAGCAGTTTTCCGCGGGCACGCCGTACAGCCGCGCGACCTCCTGCACGTTTTCCTGCCGCGGGTCCGCCACCGCTACGAGTTCCATTTCCTCCGGATAGCGCAGCGCGCAGGGAGCGTAGCAGTCCTTGCCGCGGGAACCGGCCCCCGCGATGGCCACCTTGATTTTTTTCTTCATCCCGATCCCTCTTTTCAATAGCAGTCGTTTTGTTCCAAGGACAGCGGCAGCGGCAGCCAGGCGGCCGCCGCCGGGTTTGTGCGGGCCAGCGGCCCGCGCGCGGCGCAGCAGGGCGAAAACAGCAGGTGGACCGCCTGTTCATACGTCAGAGTTCCCCGGGCCGCGGCGGCACAGGAGCGCGCCCCGGCTGTGCCGCCCTCCACAAAAAGCTCCAGGCCGCCGTATCCCTCCACGGACAAGCGCAGCGCGCCCTCCGGCAGCGGGCAGGCCGCGTGGCGGCGGCGCAGCAGCGCATCCGCCACAGAGGGGAAGCACAAAATGCGGAAGCTGTGGTCCGGCCCCAGAAGATAGCGTTCACACAGCGCTGCGGCGGCGGGGATCTCCGGCGCGCCGGGCGCAAGGCACAGCTTTACCTCGCCGCCCGCCTGCCCGGTGAGCAGGCTGCACAGCGCGCCCAAGAGGGAAGGGTCCCGCAGCCGCAGCTCGGAGACTGTCAGACGGCCCTCCTGCCGGAACGCTGTGCCATACCCGGCAAATTCCCCCTGCCGCAGAAAGGCGAAGGCCCGCGCGCCCCAGGAGGCCAGGACCTGTTCAAAGGCCTCGGCGCTGCGCGCCATATGCACCGCTTGTTTGCCGAACAGCGTCCGCGCCGCCGCCAGCAGCCGCGGCCCCGCCAGCGGCTCCAGCGCGTCGCCCGGCAGCGCCCGGCCCTTTCCATTGGCCGCGCAGAAGATGAATTCCATTTTCGTGCCCATGGGCACAAAGCCGTACCGCTCATAGCGCTGGCGCTGGCCGCTGAGCGCGATCAGATCGCAGCCCTCCGCGGCCAGGTCTTCCAGGGCGCGCGCCATCAGGCGCCGCATCACGCCACCGCCCCGGTGCTCCGGCGCGGTGCACACCGTGCCGATGTGTCCCACGGCCAGCGTCCGGTCCCCCACCGCCAGGGTGGAGCGGACGCGCAGCAGCAGCCCCTGCCACGCCCCGTCCTCTTCCAGGATCAGGTGCTGCGCCGCGGATGCCTCCGGCGCAGCGTACACCTTGGGCAGCAGGCCGCGCAGGTCGACCGCTTCGCCGTCCTGCGCAAAGGCCCGCGCGGCAAACGATGTGATCTTTTCGCCCTCTCCGGGCCGCCCCGTCCGGATCATCCGTTTCCCCCCGCCGCTCACAAATTGATGCTGACGCGCAGCGGCGCGCCGCCGCCGGCGTAAAAGCTCTCCCGCAGCAGGTCGCGGTTCACCGTCTTTTGACAGCCGTCCGCGTACACGGTGATGTCGTAATTGCCGCAGAACAGCCGCGCCCGGCACCAGCCGTCGGGGCCGGTGCTCACGTCCGCGTCCGAGTGCCAGTCCCGGTGGATGAGGTCGTACAGCGCCCCGTACACGGGCTTGGGATCCAAATCGTCGTCCACCAGCCCGGCGGGGGCGTTCAGCCAGCGGTGGTCGGTGAAATCGAACCACGACAACGCCTCCACCGCCGGATGGCTGAAGACGATGGTGTAAAAATCGCGGGTGAATTCCGCCTGCCAGTACAGGTCCTCCTCGGTCTCCCGGAAATGGTTGACCGCCCCGGCGCCATAGGTCATTTCGCCGATGGGCTTGCCGCTGCACACCGAGCACTCGGGGAAGTGGATGGGCCAGCCGAACTCGGCGGCGCGGTCCATCACGCGCAGCGTCTCCTCCTG
>CATXYA010000351.1 GCA_958403605.1 uncultured Oscillospiraceae bacterium | reverse complement strand
AGAAGCAGGGCGGCTTGCCGCCCGCGTTCGCCTTCCCCCGGTGGGGGAAGGTGGCTGATGCGCAGCATCAGACGGATGAGGGGGCGCCTGCGGGCCTGCCCTCTATGACAGCGCCGGACGGGCGAAGCGGCGCGCAGCCTCCTCCCCGTCCCTTTACCCCGCGTAGTGGTATTTTTTGCGCTTGCCCACCAAAAAGGCGGTGGTGACTGCCAGCGCCAGCAGCTCGGCCACGGTGACGGCCAGCCAGATGCCGTCGATGCCGAAGAGGGCAGGCAGCACCAGCACTACCGCCACCTGGAACACCAGCGTGCGCAGAAACGAGATGGCCGCGGAGACGGGCCCGTCGTTGAGCGCGGTGAAAAAGGCGGAGCCGAACACGTTGAGGCCCGCCGCCAAAAACGACAGCGCGTACAGGCGGAAGCCGTGGCGCGTCATCTCGTACAGCGCCGCGTCATAGCCCACGAAGATGCGGGACAGGGGCGCCGCCACCGCCTCGGCCAGCAGCGTCAGCACCACGCCGCAGCCCGCCATCAGCAGCAGGCTTTTGCGGAACAGGTTCTGCAGCTCCGCCCTGTTGCCCGCGCCGTAGTGATAGCTGATCAGCGGCGCGCTGCCAATGGCATAGCCAAAGAAGATGGCCAGGAAGATAAAGTTGACGTACATCAGCACGCCGTAGGCCGCCACGCCGTCCTCCCCGGCCAGCTTCATCAGCTGGAAATTGTACAGCACGCTCACCAGCGAGGTGGAGAGGTTCGTCAGCAGCTCGGAGGAGCCGTTCAGACATACCTTGCCCAGCGCCCGCCCGTCGAAGCGCGGCCTCACCAGGCGCAGCAGGCTGCTGTTGGGACGGGCGAAATAGAACAGCGGCACCACGCCGCCCACCACCTGGCTGATCACCGTGGCAATGGCCGCGCCCGCCAGCCCCCAGCGGAAAACAGCCACAAACAGCGCGTCCAGCACGATGTTCGTCATGCCGGCGGCCACCGTCATCGCAAGGCCCAGCTTCGGCTTTTCCGCCAGCGCAAAAAAGCTTTGGAACACGTTCTGCAGCATGAACGCCGTCTGGAACGTCAGCAAAATGCGCCCGTAGAGCACACAGTCCTCCATCAAAGCGTCGGTGGCGCCCATGGCGGCTGCGATGGGCCGCAAAAACACCAGCCCCAGCACCGTCAGCGCCAGGCCGCTGACGACGGTGACCGCGAGCAGCATCGAAAAGTAGCGGTTCGCCCGCTCCCGGTCCCCTTCGCCCAATGTGCGGGCGATGAGCGCGCTGCCGCCGGTACCGATCATGAAGCCCAGGGCGCCCATCCCCATCAAAAAGGGCATGATGAGGTTGATGGCGGCAAAGGGCGTTTTGCCCACAAAGTTAGAGACGAAAAGCCCGTCCACCACGCCGTAGATGGAGGTGAAGATCATCATGGCGACGGAGGGCAGCACGAAGCGCAGCAGCTTGGCCGCCGTGAAATGTTCGGATAATTGGATGCGCATGGTTTGATTCCTTTCCGGGAGCGTTTTTTGATAATGAAAAAAGTGCGTCCGGCTACCTGCGTAACCGGGCGCACCCGATGGCTTTTCCGGCCCTGTGACTGCGGTCACAGGCCCTCCGCTGAGGTCGTTAAAATTTGTTCCGCCTGGGCCCGCAGCTGGCGCACGTGCTTTTGCACAAGGTGCAAAAATGCGTCCTGCTCGGCCTCGGACAGCGTTTCAAAGGCGCTGCGCTCCATCGCCAGCACGCGGTCCACCGTGTCCACCGCCAGCCGCTCGCCCTTGGCCGTCAGGCAGATGCCCTTGCTGCGGCGGTTGTCCGCCTGGGGCGAAAGCGTCAGCACGCCCGCCGCCTGCAAGCCCTTGAGCGCGGAATTTATCGTCTGCTTGCTCATGGACAGCTGCTCGCTGAGCTGGTGCTGGGTGCAGCTGCGGCCCGATTCCCGCAGCATGTACAAGATCCAGAACGCGCCGTCCGACAGCCCAAAATGCCGGGCCAGACTGTGATAAAGGTCGTCCGTCTCCTTGTAGAGGCAATTATAAAGCGCCGAAAGCCGGTGTGCGCCGTCCTGTTCCATTTTCTCCGCTCCCTTATGTCCGAAATCGGACTTTTTGTAGTATAATCCGATTCCGGACGATTGTCAAGCCCGTAGAAGAAAAAATTTGAGACGTCAGATGGAGAAAGCTGCCAGCTTGTCGAAAAAGCCTCCCTCTGAGGAGGGAGAGAGCCCGAAACGATTCCCAACAGTACACGGAATAACGACGCTTTCTCTCCCTCAGTCTGCTGACGCAGACAGCTCCCTCGTCAGAGGGAGCCTAGGTCTACAGGTTTTTCGACAAGCTGACGGCGAAAGCCGCTTTACTTTTTAAAAAGCTCCGAAGAAAAAAATTCCTCTGGTGGAAGGCCCAAAGCGATGCTGATCTTCACGACCGTGACCATCAGTGGGTCTTTCCGTTTGCCCGACGCAATGGCGTACAGCGTCGAGCGCGGCAGACCCGATTGCTTTGCCAGCCGGTACAGGGTGATCTGCCGCTGGGCACACAATTCCCGCACACGGCAGCCGATGGCTTGTCCCAATTCCATAGTTTGACACACTCCTTTAAAAATAGACTTTATCGGCACTCACACCAACGATTGTTGGTATTTCTTTCAGCTTATTCTTTTATACTATTTTTGTCAAGAACAATTGTAGGTGTTGAAAATGGAAACGACTTTAGCAGAACGATTAAAGGAATGCAGAAAAGACCGGGGGTTTACACAACGTGAAACAGCAATTTATTGTGATATCACAGAAAAAGCATATCAAAATTATGAGTTGATGCGGCGAGAACCAAAAGTGGAAATTCTGGTTAAAATCGCTGACCTTTTTGGAGTTTCTTTGGATTATTTGACCGGAAGAAGCGATGAAAAAGGCATGAAGAATTAGTACTAGCTAAAGCGATGTCATAACCAAAAAGAGGACGGCCAATGGCTGTCCTCTTTTTACTAGTTAGGTTTGCTTACGCCCCCTCATCCGTCAGCCGCTTTGCGGCTGACACCTTCCCCCACCGGGGGAAGGCTTTTGTTTTTCCTTGCTTTCGCGGAAAAACAACGTAGCTTTACGCTTATTTAAAGACATTCACAAGCGTAAAGTTGATAGCAAGTAGAAGCAGGGAGGCGAAGCCTCCCGCGTTCGCCTTCCCCCGGTGGGGGAAGGTGGACGGCGCAACGCGCCGGACGG
>CATXYA010000350.1 GCA_958403605.1 uncultured Oscillospiraceae bacterium | reverse complement strand
GCTTCGACGTGGGCTGTGTGTTCCAGTGCTACAATCTGGTGCAGAACCTGACGGCCGTGGAAAACGTGGAGCTGGCCAATGAGATCAGTAAGGAGCCGCTTTCCGCCGAGGGCACGCTGCGCCAGGTGGGCCTGGGCAACCGCATGAACAATTTCCCGGCCCAGCTTTCCGGCGGCGAGCAGCAGCGCGTGTCCATTGCGCGCGCGCTGGCGAAAAACCCCAAAATTTTGCTGTGCGACGAGCCCACGGGCGCGCTGGACTACAACACCGGCAAGCAAGTGCTCAAGCTGCTGCAGGACACCTGCCGCCAGACGGGCCGCACGGTCATCGTCATCACGCACAACTCGGCGCTGACGGCCATGGCCGACCGCGTCATCCATATCAAGAGCGGCCAGGTGGCCGGCATGGAGCTGAACGCAAATCCCACTCCCGTGGAAAGGATCGAATGGTAAGGTGAAACATACATACCGCAAATCGGTCCTGCGCACCATCCGGCAGACGATGAGCCGTTTTTTGGCCATCTTCGCCATCGTGGCCCTGGGCGTCGGCTTTTTGGCCGGGCTGCTGGCCGCCACGCCGGACATGCGTTATTCCGGGGACCGTTATTTTGATGAATCAGAGCTGTTCGACATCCGCGTGGTGGGCACGCTGGGACTGTCGGACGAGGACGTCGACGCCGTGCGCACCGTGGAGGGCGTGGCGGAGCTGATGCCCGGCTACACCGCCGACGCCCTGGTGGACGCCCCGGGCGGCGACGTGATCGTGGCGCGGTTCCACAGCCTGCCGCTGGACGAGATCGAGGAAAAGGAGCCGCAGGGCTACCTCAACCGCCTGGAGGTCATCGAGGGCCGTCTGCCCGTAAAAGAGGACGAGTGCGTGGTGGAACGCGGCGTCAGCATTGCGGGCCAGGGCTTCCAGATCGGCGACACCGTCAAATTTTCCGCTGAAAACAAAGACCTGGAGGACACCTTTGCCCGCACGGAGCTGAAGGTCGTGGGCGTGGTGCAGTCCAGCGTCTATTTCTCCATGGAGCGCGAGAGCGCCAATATCGGCAGCGGCACCGTAAACGCCACGTTTTTCACCGGCGAGCAGAATTTCTCGCTGGACGTGTGGACCGATCTGTACGTGACGCTGAACGGCGCCAAAGAGCTGAACAGCCTGCAGACGGAATACACCGATTTTGTGGATGAGACCGTGCAGCGCATCGAGGACATCAGCGGCGCGCGGTGTGAGATCCGCTACCGCGACGTAAAGGCGCAGGCCGAGACGGAGCTGGCCGATGCCAAAAAGGAATATGAGGACGCCAAGGCCGAGGCCGACGAGCAGCTGGCCGACGCCAAGGAGCAGCTGGCCGACGGGCGCGCCCAGGTGGAGGACGCGGAAAAGACGCTGGAGGACGCCAAAAAGCAGATCGAGAACGGGGAAAAAGAGCTGGATGCCAACAAGGCCGCCCTGCCCGGCACCCTGACGCAGAAATCCGGCGAGCTGGCCTCCGGCAAGGCCCAGCTGATCGCGGCCAAGGCCCAATATGAGGCCGGTATGAAGGAAGTGGAGACGCAGGAGGCCGCCCTCAAGGAGGCCAAGGAGCAGCTCACCCAGGCCAAGCAGCTGATCCAGATTTTGGAACCTGTGCTCAAGGACGCCCAGGCAGCCCTGCCCCTGCTGGAAGGGCGCATTGGGGAATTGCAGGACGCGGTGCAGAAGGCCGAGGACGCGGTGCCCGGCCTGCAGGCCACGGCGGACAGCCTGCAGACGGCGGCGGACGAGGCCCAGCGCGCGGCGGACGACGCCCGCGCCGCCTCCAATTTGGGTGACCTGCAGGCCGCCTATGACGCCGCCGCGGCCGCCGTGGACGCCGCCCGCGGCGACCAGACGGAAGAGGACTGGGCCGCGTCCGATCCCGCCAACGCCCTGACGCTGCTGGCGGCGCGGGAGGCCGCCCGCCAGTCCCTGGCCGCCGAACAGGCACGGCTGGCCGTCTATGATACGGCGGCCCAGCAGGCCGCCGAGCAGGCCGCCAACGCCCAGGCCGCTGTGACAAACGCCCAGGCCGCCGTCACTACGGCCCAACAGCATCTGGCGGATGCCCAGGCCGCCGTGGAGGCGGGCAGGCAGCGCATCACCGACACACAGGACCAGCTGGCCGCCGCCAAACAGCAGATCGCGGAAAACGAACCCAAGATCGCCGAGGGCGAGCAGCAGCTGACCGACGCCAAAGCGCAGCTAGCATCGGCGCAAAGCCAGATCACCGCCGCGGAACAGCAGATCGCCATGGGCGAACTGCAGCTTTCCCTGGCACCGGATATCGCCAAGCTGCAGCTGGACCTGGCCGAGGAAAAGCTGAAAAGCTCGAAAAGCCAGGTGGAGGACGGCGAGGCCGAGCTCACCGACGCCAAAAAGGAATTGGAGCATGGCGAGGCCGCCTATGAGCGCGAGAAAAAAAGCGCGGAGGAACAGCTGGACGATGCCAAGCGCCAGCTGGACGACGCGCAGGAGCAGATCGACGATTTAGAGGTGCCCGAGTGGTACGTGCTGACGCGGGATCAAAACGTCAGCTTCGCCTCCTTCAAAAGCAACATCGAAAAGGTGGAGGCTATCGCCAAGGTCTTCCCCCTGTTCTTCTTCCTGGTGGCGGCGCTGGTGGCCCTTACCACTATGACGCGCATGGTGGAGGAGGAACGGCTGCAGATCGGCACCATGAAGGCCCTGGGCTACAGCAAGGGCGCCATCATGGCAAAATACCTCCTCTACGCCATGACGGCCTCGGTGGCCGGCAGCGCCTTCGGGCTGGCGGTCGGGTTCAACCTCTTCCCCACCATCATTTGGAATGCCTATACCATGATGTATAATTTGCCAAAATTATACTGTTTGTTCAATGTTCCGTTCGCGGTGTTCTCCTCGGGCATGGCCATCGCCTGCACGCTTGTGGCTACCCTGAACGCCTGCTGGGCCACGCTGGCGGAGGTGCCCGCGCAGCTGATGCTGCCCAAGGCCCCGCCCGCGGGCAAACGCATTTTGCTGGAGCATATCCCCTTCCTTTGGAAGCGCATGAAGTTCACCCACAAGGTGACGGCGCGCAATTTGCTGCGCTATAAAAAGCGGTTCTTCATGACGGTCATCGGCATTTCGGGCTGCACGGGGCTGCTGGTGGCGGGGTTCGGCCTGCACGATTCCATCAGCGACATCGTGTACAAACAGTTCGGCGAGATCTTCACCTATGACGCGG
>CATXYA010000349.1 GCA_958403605.1 uncultured Oscillospiraceae bacterium | reverse complement strand
GCTATACTGATAGCAGGTGATGGATATGCCAAGACAAGCACGACAAAAAAGTGAAAGCGGAATTTATCATATCATGCTGCGCGGCATCAACCGGCAGCAAATTTTTGAAGATGATGACGATTGTCAGGAATTTCTTTGCGCTTTAAAAGCGGCAAAAGCAATCAGCGGGTTTCAATTGTTCGCCTATTGCCTGATGGGCAATCACGTGCATCTATTGTTAAAAACCGGCGCCGAGCCGCTGGAGCAGCTGATGAAACGCCTTGCGGGCCGTTATGTGTATTGGTTCAATGTCAAATACCAGCGCAGCGGTCATTTGTTTCAGGATCGGTTTAGAAGTGAACCCGTTGAAGATGACGCCTACTTTTTAGCCACGCTGCGCTACATTCACCAGAATCCCGTAAAAGCGGGATTGGCAGCAAGTGTTTCTGACTACAAGTACAGCAGCTACTGCGCGTTTCTTGCTGAACCAGATTTCATTGACCGCGATTTTGTTTTTCAACTGCTGCCGCAAAAGGATTTTGCAGAGTTCCACCGCCGTGAGGAAACCGCCGTCTGCCTGGAGCTGGAGGATATCCCCCGGCTGCGCTTAACGGAGGAACAGGCCAAACGCGCGATTTTGCAGCTTGCCCATTGCCGCAGCACGGCAGATTTTCAAAAAATTGCGCCCGCCGCTCAGAAGCTCTATTTAAAGCAATTCAAGGACGCCGGCCTTTCGCTGCGGCAGATCAGCCGTTTAACAGGTACCAGCCTGGGCATCGTACGTCATCCTGTTGGCACATAGAACCGTCCCGTGTGCTCTGCATGTCCACAATTAAGGGGGTGTTATGTTTGTTAAAGAGATCCCTTGTGGCCGTATTTGCCGGTATGATATTCCTGCTCTCTGGTTGTTCCGCCGAGAAACTCTCATCTTCTATTTCCGCTACTGATTCTTCTTCCGCATCCATATCAGGTGTTGTCAACCAAACGGAATCAACCCCGTCCCCTCCCTTGCGGTTACTTTCTAAAAGTGGAATTGGCGCAATGGGCGTCACCACGGAAGATGGATATTATGAATTAGCAGTGATAGGAGATACTGCGTCCAATATTCTCTACACCGATTTTGCCACACATACCCGCGTATTTTTATGTAACCGCCCAGATTGCATGCACCAAGATGAAACCTGTACCAGCTTTGTTGAGGGCGGTTGTTCCTTGTTCCTCATGAAAAACAAATTAGGTATGATCCGTTATGGAACCACTAACCTAGATGCCCCGGATTCAGAACGTATGACGCGTGTTTACTCGATGAATTATGATGGTTCTCAGCGAACGGAACTCTTTGCTATGGATCCTTCCCTCAACGTGTTTGGTGGAATGGTGACCGATGAAGAAAATCTTTATTTTATGGCAATTGTATTGGACGTTGAACACCCCGACAAAGAATCTCCCGAACTTGTAAAGGTGGACCTTACCACGGGAAAGTACACCTCTCTCCAGCAATATTCATATCCCCTTCATATCGGTGGTATCATTGGAAAGTGTGTAATCTTAGAAGATGTTTATGATAAGAATGGGGAAATGATTTTTCAATATTCTACCTTAACGCTTCCTGATTGTACACAGCATATCTTTTTTGAAAGTCCTATTCAATGCACTATTCAAGACAACCAGGTTTATCAGCTAGATGTTGCGGAAAAAGTTATTCGTGTAATTTCTCCTGAAACGGGGGAAATTACGATTTGGCCTTTAGAAATGGACATCTCCTCTGAAGATTATGTCGTGGGCGGTAGCCACGAGGTGCCCCTTCCCGGCTATACTTCATTTAATGTTTCTTCCAGCGCCACTGGGAAGGAAAGCAAGTATCTGATTGAATTGGAAACGGGGAAAACGATTCCTATTGATTTGACTTATACATGGTATGATGGCCGTGAAAAACCTATCTATATTTTGTCTGTAGTAGACGAAAATACATTGCTGGTTATTAACCGCTGTGAAATGACCAAAATGAATTATCTTAGTGAGGGACACATTATTTCGCATGACATGTTGCGCAGTTATTACGCTTTTATGTCTTTTGACGATTATTTGAATTCAATTGCTAATTATACGCCTATAGAGGATATGTTAGGGGAGCTTTTTTTATCATAAAAAGGCCACCTCAATTTTTCAGCAGAATTCCCATAAAACTCGTGATTTTTATCAGAAAACGCGATTAGTTCTACTTCTTTCGTCATATTTTGCTTAGACTTTCTGTAAAGGAGGTCTTTAAAATGACTTTAGAAGAACTATTCGCACAACAACTGCGCGCGGCGCGTGTCCAATCGGGATACACGCAGGAACAAGTGGCGGAGGCCGTCTCTGTTACAGTTCGTTGGTATCAGCGGCTTGAAAAGAAGGAGATAGGAAAGCTCCCCGGCAAGATGACCTTGCTGCGCTTGACGCTGTTCCTCCATTTGGATCTGGAACCCCTGCGCGACAAGCTTGGGCTGTTGACGCCATCGCCCTGCCCGCGTGGGCCGCGGAAAGTCTGCAAACCCAAAACCGAAGCGGCAAAAAAGGAGGAAGCGTGATGTCTTCACAGGACGTTTTTTGTGAGCAGCTGCGGCGGGCGCGGAAAGAACTGGGCTATACCCAGGAGCAGACCGCCGAGGCCGTTTCCATCTCGCCGCGCTGGTACCAGCGCATAGAAGGCGGCATGGGCAGGCCCAGCCATCTTGTGATACTGCGCCTTTTCTTGTTGTTCAACATAGAGCCTGACGCTTTTTCCTTTGAGGAACCGAAGCCGCCCGAAAAGAAGGCGTCCGCCCAGGCCGCCCCGCCGCCAGCCCCAAAGCCGGATTTTGCGGCAGAAGTGAAAAGCAGTTTCGGCATGTTTTTACAGGCTCACCAGACAGAGTTCTGGTTTGGTATCCTGCAAAACGTGGTGGGCGCCCTGCTGGCGGAGGCTCTGCTGGCGTTGCTTCTGCTCCTGCTGTCGTGATAAAAAATAGCCCGCGGCCATTTTTCCGGCCAGATAAGCCGTCTCTGCCCATGGTCATTGAAATATCCTGTTTTTTATTGCGGAGCAATAAAAAATTCTGGCCGTATTTCTTTTTGGAACCGAAATTTCTCTAGAATATTTACACTAGAAGTAAAATCCACCAAACCGGTAAAGGCAGTGTCCTTTTCCTCATCGTATACGCGGATACAATTTGCCCAGAATACACAGAAGGCAAATGCTTCTTTTTCTTCTGCATCCAGCATTTTAAACACAGGG
>CATXYA010000348.1 GCA_958403605.1 uncultured Oscillospiraceae bacterium | reverse complement strand
AGGACGTGCAGATCGCGGCCAATGTGGAGCTGGCGAAACAGTACATGGCCGCCGCCGAGGAGATCCGCGGGGCGGTGGGCGGACAGCCGCTCAGCCTGGACGCGCTGTCCCGTCTGCCGGACGTGTTCACCACCCGCCGCACGGAAGTGGACGAAGAGCAGCTCTGGCAGGACGTAAAAGCTGTGGCCGGCAAGGCAGTGGAGAATTTCCTCGCCATGCGCGCCGCGGAGGGCGAAAAGCTGAAAGAGGACGTGCTGGCCCGCCTGGAGACTATTGAACGGGATGTGGGGGAGATCGAGCGCCTGAGCGAGGGCCGGGTGGAGGCGTACACGGAGAAGTTGTATGCCAAGCTGACGAAGCTTTTGGAGGACCGCGCCATCGATGACGCCCGGCTGCTGACGGAGGCCGCTATTTTTGCCGATAAGACCGCCGTGGACGAAGAGACGGTGCGCCTGCGCAGCCATCTTCAGCAGTACCGCGATATTTTGCAGCTGCAGGAACCTGTGGGACGCAAGCTGGACTTCCTCACCCAAGAGCTCAACCGGGAGACCAACACCATCGGCTCCAAATGCTCCGATCTGGCCATCACCAAACTGGTGGTGGAGATGAAGGGCGAGATCGAAAAAATTCGGGAACAGATCCAGAACATGGAATAAAAGGAGAAGGTTATGAAACTCATCAATATCGGCTTCGGCAATATGGTCAGCGCCAACCGCCTCATCGCCATCGTCAGCCCGGAATCCGCCCCCATCAAGCGCATCGTGCAGGAGGCCCGGGACAAGGGCTCGCTGATCGACGCCACCTATGGACGGCGTACCCGCGCCGTCATCATCATGGATTCCGACCACGTTGTCCTTTCCGCGGTCCAGCCGGAGACGGTCGCCAACCGGCTCACCGAGCCGGAAGAGGAGCAGGAGGAGGACGTGGATGATGAATAAACAGCGCTATTTGCTGGTAGTCTCGGGCCCTTCCGGCGCGGGCAAGGACACGGTGGTCAAGCGGCTGATGGAAAAGCACCCCGAGATCGAGATCTCCGTTTCCGCCACCACGCGCGCCCCCCGTCCGGGAGAAACCGACGGCGCTGACTATTACTTCCTCCCCACAGAAGGGTTTGAACAGAAGATCGCGCGCGGCGAGATGCTGGAATACGTCAATTACTGCGGTAACTATTACGGCACACCGAAAGCGGAGGTGGACCGCCGTTTAGACCAGGGCACGACGGTGGTGCTGGTCATCGAGGTGGTGGGGGCCGGCAATATGAAGCGGCTGTACCCGGAGTCCACGCTGGTGTTCATCATGCCGCCCAGCATCGAGGAGCTCGGCCGCCGCCTGCGGGGCCGCGGCACCGAGGAAGAGCAGGTCGTTTTAAAACGGCTGGCCCGTGCGGCGGAGGAATTGGAGTTGGCCCATGAATATGATTTTTCCGTAGTCAACGACGATGTGGACCGCTGTGCGGATGAGTTGTATGAGATCTTGCGGCGGCGCCAGCAGGAGTGAGCGTTTACTTAGCAAAGGAAAGGGGCGGCGCGTTTGGCATTGATCGCACAGGTGGCGGTAGACCGCGCAACCATCCATTTTGACAAGCTTTACTCCTACCGGGTGCCGGAAGCTTTGGAAACTGCCGTATTTCCCGGCAGCATGGTATTGGTGCCTTTTGGCCGCGGCAGCGCCGTGGCCCGTATGGGCGTGGTGCTGGCAGTGGAGTGGACGGAGGCCCCCTCGAAAAAACTGAAGGAGCTATATGACGCGGCGCCAGAGCAGGCGCGGCTTTCCCCCGAGCTGCTGCAGCTGGTGGACCAGCTGCGGGAACATACGTTCTGCACCTACTACGAGGCCGTCAAGGCCATTATTCCTTACGGCGCGCAGTACAAGGCCGTAGCGGAGGGCGGACATTACCGGCTGCAAAAACAGCTGGTGCGCCACACGGAATTCTTTTACGAGCAGGGGCCGAAGCCGGAAAAGCTGACGGCCAAACAGGCGGCGGCCTATGAGGCGCTGGCTGGCGGCGGCAAAAGTATGGCCCAGCTGGAAGAGCAGGGCGTCAGCAAAGCCGTCCTGGACGCTCTGTGTAAAAAAGGCGGCGCGGTGCGCGGCACCCGCGATAAGACGCTGGCGCTTTATGTAGATCACCCTCTGGAAGCAGGGCCGTTGGAGCTGTCACCCAGCCAGCAGGCGGCGTATGAAAAGCTGCGCGCCTTGATGAATGGAAAACCGGCGGCGGCCCTGCTGCACGGCGTGACCTCCAGCGGCAAAACGCTGGTTTTTGTCAAGCTGATCCAGGCGGCGGTGGCGACGGGGCGCCAGGCGCTGGTGCTGGTGCCGGAAATTTCCCTGACGCCGCAGATGATCTACCGGCTGAAAGCCTATTTCGGCAGCCGGGTGGCGGTGCAGCATTCCGCCCTCTCCAATACGGAGCGGCTGCTGCAGTGGCAGCAGATCCAAAACGGAGAAGCGGACGTGGTGGTGGGCACACGCAGCGCGGTGTTTGCACCGCTGGAGCGGTTGGGCCTGATCATCATCGACGAGGAACAGGAGCACACCTATCACTCGGAAAATTCGCCGCGTTATTTGGCCCACGACGTGGCGAAGCGCCGGGCGGTAAGCCACGGCGCGCTGCTGCTGCTGTCCAGCGCCACGCCCTCCACCGTGACCTATCATGCGGCCAAAACGGGGCGTTATCATTTGGTGGAGCTGCCGGAGCGCTACAACGGCATGCCGCTGCCCGAGGTGCGGCTGGTGGATATGCGGGAAGAGCTGCAGGCGGGCAACGCCGGATCCATCAGCAGGGAATTGGCGCAGGAGATGCAGGCGAACCTGGCCCGGGGCGAGCAGACGATCCTGCTGCTGAACCGCCGGGGCTACAAGACGGTGGGCATGTGTACCGATTGCGGTGAGGTGCTGAAATGTACGTCCTGCAGCGTGCCTATGGTCTACCATAAAGCGGACGACAAGCTGTTGTGCCATTACTGCGGCAACAGCATTTCCCCGGTGCCGGAGCTTTGCCCCCAGTGCGGCGGAAAGATGAAGTACACCGGGTTTGGCACGCAGCGCGTGGAGGAAGAACTGGCGGCGCTGCTGCCCCAGGCCCGGCTGCTGCGCATGGACCTGGACACCACCGCCCACAAAAATGCCCATGAGACGATGCTGGCGCACTTCGCCAAAGGCGAGTATGACGTTTTGGTGGGCACACAGATGGTGGCCAAGGGCCTGGATTTTGAAAAAGTGACGCTCGTGGGCGTCATCGGCA
>CATXYA010000347.1 GCA_958403605.1 uncultured Oscillospiraceae bacterium | reverse complement strand
TGTTCGACCCGGAGACCGAACTGGCCATCCTGAACTAAGCAGTACAGAGCAATACCAGCAACCAAAGCCCCGGTGCTTTTGCGCCGGGGCTTTTTTGTACACAAAAAAGCCGAGCGGAGTCTTTCCCCGCCCGGCTTCGCCGATTATTTTTTCTCTTCCTTTTTCGCGTCCAGCAGGGATTTCTCCAACCAGATGGTGCCGATCTCCAGCGCGCTCCACAGGCCGTTTTTATCGCTCTGCTTCTTCATGCGCTCGATGGGGCTTTTGGTGGTGTCGGTGGACAGCAGCGTAACGTGGATGCGGTCCGCCACCTGCACGCCGTTTTCTTCCTTGCTGGTGAGCACCTGCATGAAGATGACGTACGGGTCCGACAGGCTGCCGTAATAGATGTCGTTTTTGCAGCGCACCAGCGGACGGCCCTTATATGTGAGTTTGGGTGTAAAAGCCATGAAACGGGTCTCCTTTTAAGATTATTCGCCGAGGTAACTTTTCAGCAGCGCCTGCAGCAGATCGTCGCGGTCGATCTTGCGGATCAGGGAGCGGGCGCCCTGATAAGTAGTGATATAGGTGGGATCTTCCGAGAGGATGTACCCCACAAGCTGGTTGATGGGGTTGTAGCCTTTCTCCTTCAGGGCGCGGTAAACCTCCGTCAGCACGGCGCGGATCTCGCGGTCCTTATCATCGTAAATGGAGAAGATGGTGGTCGGTTCGCTCATACTCTCATTCCCTCCTACAAAAGCGTTCGGTATCAATCTATATTGTAGCCTAAAAGAGCCGCCGATGCAAGCATTTGGGGCAAAAACGCCGCAATCGGTATTTGGGGCTGCCGGCAAAGCAGCGCCTGAGAAGCATTGGCACTGGGCTTACCGGCAGCCCCATTCCGGTTCGAACCCCATTTTCAGCTGCGCAGCTCCACGCCGATTTCCGCCAGGTTCGCCAGTACCTTTTTCACGGCGTTTTCGGCTTCTTCGTCGGTGAGCGTGCGGTCCGCCGCGCGCAGAACCAGACTGTACGCCAGACTCTTTTTGCCCGGAGCCATATGCTCGCCGGTGTATACGTCGAACAGCGTCAGGCTTTCCAGCGCTTTTCCGGCAGCCTTACGGATGCGCGACGCGATGTCTGCCGCGGGCACGGCGTCGTCCGCCACCAGCGCAAGGTCGCGGGTAATGGCCGGGTGCTTGGGCAGCTGCTTGAACGCGGGGGTGCCGCCGCGGTGAGCGAACAGAACGTCCATGCGCAGCTCGGCGGCCACAACGCGCGGCTTTACGCCGTAGTTGGCCAGCACGGCGGGGTGTACCTCGCCAATGGTTCCCAGCTTATCTTCGCCCAGCCAGATATCCGCGCAGCGGCCCGGATGATACGATGTGCCCGCCGTGTTGCGCGCAAAGCGCGCGTCTGCAACGCGGGCCGTTTCCAGCAGCTTTTCCACCACGCCCTTCAGGCCGAGATAATCCCAGCCCGCGCCGTAGGCGCCCAGCATCAGGGTTTCCGTCTCGGTGGGGAGCTGGTCCGGGTCGGCGTTGGGGGTATAGGTGGTGGTGTCCTCAAACAGCGCGCACTCGGCGGCGCGGGCGTTGCAGTTGCGCGCGATTACATCCATCATGCTGGGCAGCGCCGTGGTGCGCATGATGCTGGTGTCCTCGCCCAGAGGGTTCGAGATGACCAGCGCGTTGCGCAGCGGGTCGTTTTCCGGCAGATTGACGGCGTCGAAGGCCTTTCGGCTGTAAAAGCTGAAGGTTTCGATCTCGTACATGCCGTAGCCCACCAGCGCGTTCATCAGCGTTTCATGGAAGGTCTGGCGCTCGGTGGGGCGGGCGCTGGCCACGCCCCGGATGGCCGTGCTGGGCATTTTGTTGTAGCCCACAAAACGGGCAACCTCTTCGGCCACGTCGCAGTCCCGCTCCATATCCCAGCGGCTGGGAGGGATGACAATATCGTCGCCGTCCATCCCGAAGCCCAGCGGCAGCAGGATATTTACCATCTGCGCTTTGTCCAGCTGCGTGCCCAGCAGGCGGTTCACCGCATCCACGCGCAAGGGGATGCGGCGTTCTTCGCGCTTGTGCACCCAGACGTCCACCACGCCGTTCACCACGTCGCCCGCGTCCAGAAGCTGCACCAGCTCCAGCGCACGGTCCAGGCAGCGGCGGCAGCCGTTGGGGTCCAGCCCTTTTTCATAGCGGCCGCTGGCCTCGGTGCGCATGCCCAGCTTTTTGGCCGTGGTGCGCACGGAGGGGCCGTTGAACATGGCGCTTTCGAACACGATGGTGGTGGTGTCGTCATACACGCCGGAAAACTCGCCGCCCATGACACCCGCCACGGCGATGGGGCCTTTTTCGTCGGCGATGACGAGCATTTCCTCGCCCAGCGTGCGGTTTGCGCCGTCCAGCGTTTCAATTTCCTCGCCGGGCTTCGCGTTGCGCACGGTAATGTGCCCGCCGTTTACATATTTATAGTCGAAGCAGTGCATGGGCTGGCCGTATTCCAGCATGACATAGTTGGTGATGTCCACCAGGTTGTTGATGGGGCGCACGCCGCACAGGCGCAGGCGCTCGCGCATCCAGCGGGGGCTGGGTTTCACGCGCACGTTTTCCACCACTGCGCCCACATAACGGTAGCACAGTCCGGGGTTTTCAATGTCTACCTTCAAAAAGCGGTTCACATCGCCGTGGCCGGGTTTTACCTGCGGCTCGTGGTCCAGAAAGGGCACGCCGAAGGTAGCGGCGGCCTCCCGCGCCAGACCGCGCACGGCCAGACAGTCGGGCCGGTTGGGCGTGATCTCAAAATCCACGCACACGTCGTCCATACCAAGCGCCTTCACAGCGTCTGTGCCCACGGGCCATTCCTCGTCCAGCACCAGAATGCCGTCCTCGACGGCGTTTGGAAAATCGTGTGTAGTAAGGCCCAGCTCGGACAGGCTGCACAGCATGCCGCCCGATTCCACACCGCGCAGCTTACCCCTGCGGATCTCCTTGCCGCCGGGCAACTTTGCCACGTGCAGTGCGGCGGGCACAAGGTCGCCCACCTTCAGGTTGTTTGCGCCTGTGACGATCTGTACCGGCGCATCGCGGCCCACGTCCACCTGGCACACTACCATATGGTCGGAATCCGGATGGGGGACGATCTCCAAAATTTTGCCCACGACGACGTTTTTTATGCCGTCGGCCTCGCACTCGTAGGTTTCCACCTTGCTGCCGCTCATGGTCATGCGGTCGGCAAATTCCTGGGGAGTGCATTCAAATTCGGCGAACTCTTT
>CATXYA010000346.1 GCA_958403605.1 uncultured Oscillospiraceae bacterium | reverse complement strand
ATCGAGCTGATCGTGGTGCTGGTGATCATGGCGATTTTGGCCGCGGCGGCCATCCCCACCATGATGGGGTATGTGGAAGAGGCCAAAGGCGCACAGCATCTGGCCGAGGGGCGCAGCCTCTACGTGGCCGCCACCGCGGCTTATACCGAGGCCTACGGGCTTTACGGGCAAACGCCGGCGGAGGTGGGTCTCCAGCTTGTGCCGGGCCTGACACATGCCGAACCCACCGATGCCCTGAGCCTGATCGAAAAGCGCGTCTATGAGATGTGCATTGCGGGCATTCCCATGCAGGCAGGCGGAAAATCGGCGGAAGTGCTGATCTCGGGGACAACGGACGGTGCGGTGCAAAAAGTGGAATATCACGCCACGGCAGCCTTGGGGGAGCCGCGCTGGTATATCACCATCGAGATCAGCCCCGACGGCGAAAACACGGCCACCTGGGAAAAACGGTAGTCATAAACCGGGCTTGGCCGCATAAGGTGTAGGGAAGCACCCGGGCGGACGCAGCCGCCGGGAAAAGACCGGAAAGGCCTTGGTTTTCACAAAATCCGTCATTGACAAACAAAATTCGCAGGGGTATACTGAAACCAACTTAAAAGGGCGGGAGCAAAGCATACGAAAGTGTGTGGCGCAAAAACGATAGAGGCGGATCCGCATCCACGGGACGCCGGCCAGATGCCGTTTACCGGGAACGACAGACCGGTAGACGGCTTTTTTATCCACCATGCTCCCCGCCCGATCAAAAACAGGAGGAATCGACATGCTGAAGAAACTCATGAACATGAAGAAGAAAAAAGGCTTCACCCTCATCGAGCTGATCGTGGTGCTGGTCATCATGGCCATCCTGGCCGCGGCGGCCATCCCCACCATGATGGGTTATGTGGACGAGGCGCGCGCCAGCCAGCACTTGGCGGAGGGCCGTTCGGTGTATGTGGCAGCTACCGCTGTGCTTACTGAAGCTTATGGTTTGGGACGTTTGGAGGGTACTACCCCTGAGACCTCTCCGATAAAAGTTGACTATACCAGTGCTGCCGCCAATACGGGAGTTTCTGCAAAGAAAATCTACGATATGACGGTTAATGGGTTAGGTACAACGGGCGACGCAACAATTACATTTACTACGGGTGGCCGAGTTGAATCAGTAGTTTATAATACCGTTAAAGGCGCAGGTTCTGGTAACGGTTATACGGTAACGCTGACATTTACTACTGATGGTAAGGAAAATACGGCGGTTTCTAAGAAAAATTAAAGTTTCCCGCAAACTTAGAGCGGTGCGGCCTCGTGCCGCACCGCTCCTTCTTTTCCCATTTTTTGTCCTGAAAAAACCGGAAAAGAGGGCCGCGAAAATTGGCGAAATGCCTAAAGATATGGTATAATAGGATACTCACAGCGTAACGGCAAACGGCAGGAGGGGATGCGGCGTGAAAACAAGCGAGGCCCAGCGCCGCATCGAGCTGTTTTTTGACCGGCGCCTCAACCAGGATAAGGACACCCGCCGGGTGGAATGGCTGACGGTGTTGGTCATCGTGGGGGTGCTGGTGTGCGTGGGCGGCGCGCTGATGGGCCGCACGGTGCGCACCGCGCAGAAAACGGCCCTCATGAGCACCGTGCGCACGGCGCGTCTGGCGACGGAATTGGCCGCCGCCGGGGTGTGGGAAGAATTACAGCCCGCGCCGGACGGGGCCGTCAACTACGTGCTGGGCGCCACGGCGGACGAGGACGACGCCAACGGGGCCGTCCTGCGCCGGGCCATGGCGGGCTTCGGCCCGGTGCTCAGCGGCCAAAGGCTGGGCCGGGGCAAGCTGGGCGACACCCTGGCCGCCCTGGAGGAAACGGCGGAAACGGGCGGGGGCGGCGTGCCGGTGGTGTTCCGCGCCAGCCAGCAGGACGGCGTGTTCCGTCTGGAATACTGGAAGACCGAGGACGCCTACTGGAAAGCGCCGTCGTCGCCGGACTGCGTGTTCACCGCCCAGGGGCCGAAGGATAAAAACAACGCCGGGCTGGCGGGGGAGTTTGACGGATGACGGGGCTGCTGTTTGCTTATTGCTTTCTGCTGGGCGCGTGCGTCGGCAGCTTTTTGAACGTGGTGGCCGAGCGCAGCGCCACGGGCGAGCCCTTTTGGAAGGGCCGCAGCCACTGTCCCGCCTGCGGGGCCACGCTGACGGCGCTGGATATGGTCCCGGTGCTGAATTGGTTTTACCTCGGCGGCAAATGCCGCCATTGCCGGGCGAAGATCCCCTTCCGCTGCCCGCTGACGGAAATTCTCGGCGGCCTGACGGCGGCGCTGCCCGTGCTGGCCTTCGGCTGGGCCCCGGTCCAGTGGGCCGTGGCCTTTGGGGCGGGGGCGCTGCTGCTGCTCATCGCCCTGTGCGATTGGGACACCATGGAGATCCCGGACCTGTTCACCCTGCTGCTGCTGGTACCGGCCATTGGGGCCGTGTGGGCGTTCCCCGCAACGGGGTTTTGGGCCCGGCTCATCGGCGCGGCGTGCGTCAGCCTGCCGCTGCTGCTTATCAATTTTCTCATCCCCGGGGCCTTCGGCCTGGGCGACGTGCAGCTGGCCGCGGTGTGCGGCTTCCTGCTGGGCTGGCAGCTGACGCTGGTGGGGTTTTTCCTGGCGCTGCTGCTGGCCGGGGCGCAGGCCTGCTGGCTGCTGGGCACGGGCCGCGCCAAACGCGGCGGCGGGGCGCACATGCCCTTCGGCCCGGCGCTGTGCGCCGGGTTTTGGCTGGCGCTGCTGTGGGGCAGGCCGCTGCTGGATTGGTATTTGGGCTTTTTCCCGTGATGGGGGCGGCCAGGCGCAAACCTGTCCGTTTGCGGCTGTAGGGGCGGCCATTGGCCGCCCGCCCATTTGCTGCTTTCTTCTTCTTTCTCAATGCTGAGAAAGAAGCAAAGAGGCGCAGGGGGCTGGCAGGCCCCCTGCACCCCTGGCTAGAAAAGGTGGGCCGCACCCGAGCGTTCGCTAACAGTACTTGGCACCATAACGCTCACTCGATGCGTTGCATCGTCGGCTGCGGCCGATTCCAATGGGGGCTTCGCCCCCAAGCCCCCGCGAGAGCGGGCAGCCTGGCGGGCGCCCCCTCATCCGCCTCACTTCGTTCGGCACCTTCCCCCACCGGGGGAAGGCAATTGTTTTTCCTTGCTTTCGCGGAAAAACAACAAAGCTGTACGTGTGTGAAGAAACCAAACGCACCTAAAGAGAGCACAAGTAGTAGCAGGGCGGCTTGCCGCCCGCGTAAGCCTTCCCCCGGTGGGGGA
>CATXYA010000345.1 GCA_958403605.1 uncultured Oscillospiraceae bacterium | reverse complement strand
CGGCGCGCGCATGCAGGGGTACGCGGACCGGCGGGCGGAAAAACAGTCGCTGGACCTGCCCTGCGCGGGCAGCACATTCAAGCGGCCCGCCGGGGCTTTTGCCGGGGCGCTCATCCAGCAGTGCGGCCTGCGCGGGTTTGCCGTGGGCGGGGCCGCCATCAGTGAAAAGCACTGCGGGTTCGTGGTCAACCAAGGCGGCGCCACCTGCGCGGACGTGCTGGCCCTGACGGAGGAAGTGTGCCGGATCGTCCGCGAAAAGACCGGCTATGTATTGGAAAAGGAGATCCGCGTCGTGCGGTGAAGGGGAAACGACAAAGATGGAACTATTGATCGTGACGGGCCTTTCCGGCGCCGGGAAATCGGTGGCGATGAACGCGCTGGAGGACATTGGATTTTTCTGTATGGACAATATCCCTGCAAACCTGCTGGCAAAGCTCATTGAGTTTGCACAGCAGGGCGAAAGCACCCTCCAGCGCGTGGCGGTGGTGCTGGACATCCGCGGGGGCAAGTCCACCCAGGAGATCCTGAGTGCCATGGAGGAACTGAAAAAGCAGCAGATCCCGTACCGCATCCTGTTTTTGGATGCCCGCAACGAGGTGTTGGAGCGCCGTTACAAAGAGACGCGGCGCCGCCACCCCATCAGCCTGCTGTCGGACGTGCCCCTGGAAGAGGCCATCCGGCGGGAGCGGGAGATCCTGGAGCCGCTGTTCGAGGCCGCCGATTACAAGATCGACACCTCCCTTACGTCCACGGCACAGCTGAAGGACCGGGTTCTCAGCCTGTTTGTCTCCAACACCGCGGAGGCCATGGCCCTGACCATCATGTCCTTCGGCTTTAAGTACGGCGCGCCCAAGGAGGCGGACATCGTTTTTGACGTGCGCTGCCTGCCCAACCCCTTCTACGTGCCCGCGCTCAAGGAAAAAACGGGGCTGGACAAGGAAGTGTCCGATTATGTCCTGCAGTTCCCGGAGGCGCAGCAGCTGTTGCAGCGCCTCTTGGACCTGCTGCTGTTTGCCTTGCCGCTCTATGTGAAAGAGGGCAAGAGCCAGCTCACCATTGCCATCGGCTGCACGGGCGGCAAGCACCGCTCCATCACCTTTGCCGAGTGCATCGCCGCGGCCGCCCGCAAGGAGGGCTATTTCCCGCGGGTCGAGCACCGGGACGCCCAGCGGACTTATTGAAAGAAAGGGGCGTGCGGGAGATGAGCTTTTCCCTGACGGTCAAAAAAGAGATCCTGTCCCGCGAGCTGCCCAAGGACTGCTGCGCGGTGGCCGCCGCTTACGCGGTGGCCTGCTTCGGCAAGTATTTCGATGAAAAAGGCGTGGTGCTGCACACCGAGCAGAGCGCCATCGCCCAGTACGCCAAGCGCTTGTATGCCCGGGCAGGCATCCAGGGCAAGGTCTACGTGAAGGGGAAAGAGGAAAGCCGCCTGTATGAATTTGCGGTCAAGGAGCCCGCGGAGGTGGACAAGCTGCTGGCGCTTTTCGGCCACACCGGGCGGGAACCGGCGCTGCGCATCAACAGCAAAAACCTGTTGTGCGACCACTGCATCAACAGTTTTGTAGCCACGGCGTTTTTGTGCAGCGGCACCATCACCAACCCGGAACGGGAATACAATTTGGAATTCCTCACGTCCCGCTACAATCTGGCGCAGGATTTTTCCGCGCTGTTGAAGGGGCACGGCTTTTTGCCGAAATATGTGCGCCGCAAGGGCGCCAACGTGGTCTATTTTAAGGCCAGTGAGCAGATCGAGGACCTGCTCACCTTTATGGGGGCGCAGAGCGCGGCGCTGGAGATCATGAACCTGAAGGTGTTCAAGGATTTCCGCAATAAGGCCAACCGCATCACCAATTGTGAGACGGCCAACATCGACAAGACCGTCGAGGCCAGCACGGAGACGCTGCGTGCCATCCGTTTTTTGCGCGAGCGGGACGCGTTGGACACGCTGCCCCAGCCGCTGCGCCAGGCGGCGGTGCTGCGGGAGGAAAACCCCGATCTTTCCCTCAAGGAACTGGCGGCGCTGTTTGCGCCGCCGCTGAGCAAATCGGGCCTGTCACACCGGATGAAAAAATTAGAGCAGCTGGCAGACCAGCTGCGGGAGAGGAGCCCCCATGGCTGACAGACAATTCACGCACCTGCATCTGCACACCGAGTACAGCCTGTTGGACGGCGCCTGCCGCATCAACAAATTGATGGACCGCGTCAAGGAGTTGGGACAGACGGCGGTGGCCATCACCGACCACGGCGTCATGTATGGCTGCGTGGAATTTTATAAGGCCGCCAAAAAGGCGGGCATCAAGCCTATCATCGGCTGCGAGGTGTACGTGGCCTCCCGCACCCGCTTCGATAAAGTGAGCCGCATCGACGGCTCTTACCACCTGATTTTGCTGTGCAAAAACGAGACGGGCTACAAAAATCTCATCAAAATGGTGTCGCAGGGCTTCACCGAGGGCTTTTACAACAAGCCCCGCATCGACCATGAGCTGCTGGAGCAGCATCACGAGGGGCTCATTTGCCTGTCCGCCTGCCTGGCGGGCGAAATTCCGCAGGCGCTGTTGGCCGGGGACTATGAAAAAGCCAAAAACCTGGCGAAATACTATGAGGGCCTGTTCGGCAAGGGCAACTACTATTTGGAGATCCAGGACCACGGCCTGGCCGAACAGCGCACAGTGCTGCCGCTGCTGGTCAAGCTGTCGCAGGAGACGGGCATCCCCCTGGTGGCCACCAACGATGCGCACTACCTGGAAAAAGAGGACTCCAAGCTGCACCACGTGCTCATCTGCATCCAGACCAACAAGACTGTGAACGATGAGGACGTGCTGGAATTCGGCACGGATGAATTTTACGTCAAAAGCACGGAAGAGATGTACGAGCTGTTCTCCGCCTGGCCTGAGGCCTGCGAGAACACCAACAAGATCGCCGAGCAGTGCAATTTCGATTTTGAATTCGGCGTCACCAAGCTGCCGTATTTTGAAGCGCCCGACGGCATGGACAACAAGGATTACTTTGTCAAGCTGTGCCGGGAGGGCCTTGTGCGCCGTTACGGCGACGGCGTCACCCCGCAGCTGCAGGAGCGGCTGGAATACGAGATCTCGGTCATCGACCGCATGGGGTATGTGAATTATTACCTCATCGTGTTCGACTTCATCAACTATGCCAAAAGCCAGGGCATCCCCGTGGGGCCGGGGCGCGGTTCCGGCGCCGGCAGCCTGGCGGCCTATTGTGTGGGCATCACCAATATCGACCCCATCAAATACAACCTTCTGT
>CATXYA010000344.1 GCA_958403605.1 uncultured Oscillospiraceae bacterium | reverse complement strand
GGGCTTCAGACAGCCCATCAGCATACGGATCGTCGTGGTCTTCCCCGCCCCGTTTTCGCCGATGATGCCCACACGGTCCTGGGCGTCCAGCAAAAAGCTGATGTCCTGCAGACACAGCTCGGCGCCGAAGCTTTTCTGTAATCCTTGTACCTGTAAAATCATATTACTCTCTCAATGTATAAATTTGTACTTGCCCATTTTCAAACGCCAATTCCAAGGTGGACAATTGTTCCGTATTGCCCGGGTATTGGGCGGAATAGACAAGGTAACTGATGCTGTTTTCCCGGCACAGCCGCGCCACCTCTTCCGGCGGCGTCGCCGCATGGAACAGCGCAGCGTTCACCGCCTGCTTTTCCGCAACCACCGCTTCGGAGACGCCCATGTTGGTGATGGCATAGGTGTAGCCCTCCATGTAGGCCTGCCGCCCCGAGAGCGCGGTGTAAAGGCTGGAGATGCCATCTGACGCGTTGGCCATGCTATGGATGCGGTTGGTGGCGAAGACAGCGTTCTGCGGCGCATGGGCGCGCAGCCACTGCATGGCCTCTTCATCCTCCGCCGTCGCCGTGCTGGCATAAGGGTATTTTTCGATGACGTCCAGATTACGGCCCAGCTGCCGCGCGCCGCTGCCGGTGAAGTTCACCACCAGCACCAGTGTGGTCGCCAGTGCCACGGCGCCGCAGGCACGGATAAAAAGCTTGCCTGGCTTTGTTTTGATGCGCCCGATCTGATCCACTGCCAGCAGGTTCAAAAAGAAAATGGCGATCAGGGCGAAATACAGCTGGCTGTAAGAGGGGTGCCAGAAGAGGAAAAAAGCCAAAAAGCCGCCGGCCACCACGCCGTTGGCAAACAGGCGTGCCGGGTCCAGCTGCCACAAGCGGCGCACGTCGCTCCACAGTCCTTTGCAGTACAGGGGGAATTGGAACGGCTGCATCAAAAACACGTGCAGCACACAGGCCAGCACCACGCACACCCACCAAGTGAGTTGGTTATAGCCGCGCACCGGGGCAAACAGCGCATAGGCCTTGGTGGCCTCAATGGTCTTATAGCCCAGATGCACGCTGTTGTTGGCGCCGGCGGCAAAGACGCCGAAGTAGATGGCGGCAAACAATGCCGCCGCCCCGAGCAGACACAGCAGCGCCCGGCCCCACTTGGGACGGCGCGCCAGGCAGAACAGCATGGTGATGCAAAAGCTACACAGCACGATGGCCGCCGCTGGGCCCTTGGAAAAGCTGACAAGGACGGTGGCGCCCAAAAAGGTGAGCACCTCCACGGCCCCGGCATCAAACTTGCGGCGCGCCAAATCGAAAAACAGAACGGCGAAAATGGAGATGAAGATCACCGCCGTGGACTGCGCGTTCACATTGGTGATGAGATGCAGCAGATTGGTATTACCGAAGCTGCCGGTGCCGTTCAGCAGCGCCGTCCACATACTGGCGCAGTTGAAGGCGAACAGCGAGACGGTGAACAGCAGCGCCTTGTTTTGATCTCCCTCGTAAAAAGAGCGGCCCAGCTCGAACACCGCGCACAGCAGCGCCGCCAAAAACAGCGGCCCCGCATACATGGTGAGGATGTTCCAGCAGGAGATGCCGCTGACGAGCGACAGCCCGCCCGCCACCAGCTCCGTGAGGTAGTGGTAGGCCAGCCGGACGCCGGAAAAGCGGATGTCCTGCGGCGGGAAGCCCAGGGAAAAGGAGGCGGCGTTGCCGATGTTCCACAGCATGTCCTGGCTGGGCACGATGGTCCCCACCGCCGCGGGGCGGGCGTTTTTTACCGTCACCATCATGCCGAACAGGAACACCAGCCCCCCATAAAGGGCTAGGCGGCACAGCGCCGCGCCGTCCGGTCTGCAGGGGCGCTTTAATTTAGCAGCCAGCAGCCATAACACGCCCAGTATCGGCGGCAGCACCCGCGCCAGCCACAGGCAGTGCAGCCGCACGCAAAAACAGATGAGCGCCGCAAAAAAGCCGGTGCCGTATAAAATAGCCAATAAGTTCGGGGAAAAGCGCGTTTCCAGCCCGGAGAGCTTGGCAAAAAAGCGGCCGGGCAGGTACAGGTAGGCCGCTGCGCACAGCAAAAACAGCAGCAGCTCCCACAGGCTGCCGCCGCTGGCCTTTACCAAAAACAGATAGCCCAGCAGACCCAGCACACAGACGGCGGCCTTGGTCTTGCCAAAGCCGTCCCGCAGCGTTGCCGCCATATGTGCCCCTCCCTTCCGCTTGTTCCAAAGAAAACCGCCGCTTTCCAAAGCGGCGGTCCCTTGGCTTGTTTTACTTAAAGAGCCGGTTCAAAGTCGCCGTGACCAGGCTGATGATGCCCATAACGATGAAGATACCGCACATGCCCATCAGCATCACGGAAAAAGACTGCATCAGTTGTTCCATAATCTTGTCCCCCTTATTTCGCGATCAGGTTGAGGATCAGGCCGCCCGCGATGACACTGGCGATCTGTCCGCCCACGTTGACGCCCGCAGCATGCATCAGCAGGAAATTCTGCGGGTCTTCTTTCAAGCCCATTTTATGAATGACGCGGCTGGACATGGGGAACGCGGAAATGCCGCAGGCGCCGATCATGGGATTCATTTTATTTTTGGTGAACAGGTTGAGGAATTTGGCAAACAGCACGCCGCCCACAGTGTCAAAGACGAACGCGAACAGGCCCATGCCGATGACCAACAGCGTGCCCCAGGTCAGGAATTCGTCCGCCTGCATCTTGGTGGCGATGGTGATGCCCAAGAAGATAGTGATCAGATTGGCCAACACGTTCTGCGCCGTTTCAGACAGGCTGTTGAGCACGCCGCACTCCCGCAGCAGGTTGCCGAACATCAAGAAGCCAACCAAGGCAACGCTGCGCGGCGCGATGAGGCCCGCGATGATCGTCACCACGATGGGGAACAAAACGCGCACGGTCTTGCTGATGGATTTTGCCTCATAGGGCATGCGGATCATGCGCTCTTTCTTGGTGGTGATCAGGCGGATGACCGGCGGCTGGATGATGGGCACCAGCGCCATATAGCTATAGGCCGCAACGATGATGGCGCCGAGGTATTTCGTGTTGAAATAGTTGGACAGGAAGATGGCCGTGGGGCCATCCGCCGCGCCGATGATGCCCACGCACGCGGCGTCCTGCAGGCTAAACATGCCGGGCCAAATGGCGTTGACACCACACGCCAGGCTGAGGGTGAAGAAAATGCCGAACTGGGCCGCCGCACCGAACAGCAGCAGCTTGGGGTTCGAGAGCAGCGGGCCAAAGTCGATCATGGCGCCGATACCGATAAACAGCAGCAGCGGGA
>CATXYA010000343.1 GCA_958403605.1 uncultured Oscillospiraceae bacterium | reverse complement strand
CCTTCCCCCGGTGGGGGAAGGTGCTGAGCGCAGCGAGGCGGATGAGGGGGCGCCCGCGGGCCTTCCCAACCCACGCCTGCCCCAAATAAGGAGGAACCATGGCTTTTGCACCGGTCTACACCCCCGCGTCCCACACGCTGATTTTGGGCACCTGGCCCAGCCCCAAGAGCCGGGAGCAGGGCTTTTTCTACGGCCACCCGCAAAACCGGTTTTGGCCGCTGCTGGCCCGGCTGCTGGCGGCGCCCGTGCCGCAGAGCATCCCGGAGAAGATCGCCCTGATCCAGCAGCACGGGCTGGCGCTGTGGGACACCATCGAACACTGCACCATCACGGGCGCTTCCGACGCGTCCATCAAGGACGTGACGCCCACCGACATCGTGGGCCTGTGCCGGATGGCGCCCATCCGGCGCGTGCTGTGCAACGGGGCCACGGCCTATGGCCTGTGCCAGAAATACCAGCACCTGCCGGTGCTGGAGATCGTCAAGCTGCCCAGTACCAGCCCGGCCAGCGCCGCTTGGACCATGGACAAGCTGGCCGCCGCCTGGGGGCCTTATCTGACAAAAACGGAGCTGTGATCTCACAGCTCCGTTTTCCGTTCAAAGATGTAACGTCAGCTCCCGGCCCGTGGGGCGGTAGGGCTCATAGGTGATGCCCACCAGGTCGAACATGCGCTTCGAGGCCTTCACGGAATCGCTGTCCGCGTACTTGTCCTCGTAATAGATCACCTTGCGGATGCCGCTTTGGATGAGGGCCTTGGCACATTCATTGCAGGGAAACAAGGTGGTATAGATGCGCGCGCCCTTCAGGGTGCCCGTGCCGGAGGCGTGGTTGAGGATGGCGTTCAGCTCGGCGTGGCACACGTACATATATTTGGTGTTCAGCGCCTCGCCCTCCCGCTCCCAGGGCATGTCGTCATCCAGGCAGCCCAGGGGCATGCCGTTGTAGCCCATGGAGAGGATCTTGTTCTCCTTGCTGACGATGCACGCCCCCACCTGGGAGGAATTGTCCTTGCTGCGCTGGGCGCTCATCAGCGCCACGCCCATAAAATATTCGTCCCAGGAAATGTAATCCGTGCGCTTCATGCGTTGCCACCATCCTTTGCCAAAGTATCGAGATATTCCGCCGCGTGCAGCCCGGCCACCAGGCCGTCGCCCACAGCTTTCGCCACCTGATAGGGCGCGCCCGCCATGTCGCCGGCGCAGAAGAGGCCGGGGATGCTGGTGCGCATGGCGCCGTCTACCTTCACGGCGCCGTTTTCCGTCTCCACGCCCGGCGCCAGCGCGTCCGGCGGCGCCGAGGGCCGCAGTACGAACACGCCGTCGGCGGCCAGTGCGCCGTCCAAAGTGCGCACCGCCGTCACGGCGTTGGCACCCTCAATGGCTTTGGCTGCGCCGGGGACAAAGGTGATCTCCGGCGCCAGGCCCTCCGGCTGCCGGGCGGCCAGATAAGTGACGCGGCAGCCGATCCCGGCCAGAAAATTGGCCTCGCTGGGAGCGTCGGGGGAAAGGCCCCACACCACCACGTTTTTGCCGCGGTACAGCATGCCGTCGCAGGTGGCGCAGTACGAGACGCCGCGCCCCAGGTATTCCGCCTCGCCGGGCACGGGCTTGGCCTTGGAGACCCCGCAGGCCAGCACCACGCTTTTGCCCGTCAAAATATCGCCGCCAGCGTTCACCATGAAGGTGCCGCCGAAGGGCATCACGTTGCCCACGCGGGCATCGCGCAGCGTGACGCCCTCGGCCTCGGCATGGTCCTGGAAGCGCGCCATCAGTTCTTCGCCCGTCAGGCCGGGCAGGCCTAAGTAATTGTCCACCAGCTCCGCCTTGGCAAGCAGGCTGGTGCCGCCGTTCAGCACCAGGACGCTTTTGCCCCGGCGGCGCAGGTTGACGGCGGCGGAGAGGCCCGCGGGCCCGCCGCCCACCCCGATGCAATCCCAAACTTGTTCCATAATGGGTTTCCTTTCTTTATAAAGCCACCAGCAGTGTGCCCGCCGTGATCAGCAGGCCGCCCAGCAGCGTTTTTACCGTCAGATGCTCGTTCAAAAAAGCCGCGGCCAGCAGGAAGGTGAGCACCAGGCTGAACTTGTCGATGGTGACCACCTTGTCCACCGGGCCCATCTGCAGCGCCTTGTAATAGCACAGCCAGCTGGCGCCAGTGGCGAAGCCCGACAGCGCCAGAAACAACAGGCTTTTGCCGCCGATATCCTTGATACCGCTCTGCGCCCCGGTGATAAACACCATGCCCCATGCCATGGCCAGCACAAAAATAGTGCGCACCGCCGTCGCTAAGTTGGAGGAGATGCCCGTGACGCCCACCTTGCCCAGAATCGCCGTCAAGGCGGCAAAGACCGCGGAGAGGCCCGCATAAAATGCCCACATGGAGCCCGCTTCCTTTCCCCGATAGTTTTGATCCTGCAAAAGCTTCATCCCTCAGCCGTAAATTTGTTTTTAGTATACCCGATTCGCGCGCAAAAAAAAAGCCCGGGCCCGGCTTTTTAAGAAACCGGGTCCGGATAGGCGCGCCGCGCGCGGCGTCGTTTTGCTTTTTGAGGCTGGGAACTCTGCTGCTGCAGCCAGGCAGCGGTATCACGCACGGTCTCGGCCAAAGGCCGAGGGCGGTAGCCCAGCTCCGCCGTGGCCTTTTCATGGGAGAACAGGCCGTTGCTGCGCAGCGTATACAAGGAATAAGCGGTGTAGAGGGGCCGCTGGTGCCGGCGGTGGGCCGCAGCCTGGAAGAAGGGCGCCGCCGCCCGTGCCAGCCACATGGGCAGCACCGCCAAGCGGTGACCGCCCGCCGCCTGGCGCACCAGCGCCAAAACATTTTTCACGGTGCAGAACTGGCCCGAAAGAATGTAGCACGCGCCGCTGCGACCCCGCTCCAGCGCCAGCAGGCAGCCCTGGGCCACATCCCGCACGTCCACAAAATCGTATCCGCCCGCCACGCAGGCGGGCAGGCGCCCGGCCAGATAATCGCGCACCATCTGCACCAGATGGTTGCCGCCGCCCTCATCGCCGGGGCCTAAAATGCCGGAGGGGTGCACCACCACCGCGTCCAGGCCCGCCGCTGCGGCGTCCAGCACCAGTTGGGTGGCCGCGGCCTTCGTCTTGGCATAGCCGCCCGTCACCAAATTGGGGGAAAAGCGGGCCGCTTCGCAAATGGCCGTGCCCCGGGCCGCCTCGGGGATGGCGTGCACGGAGCTGACGTAGACCAGACGCCGCACGCCATACGCATGGCACAAGGCCAGCAGATTGCGTGTGCCCTCCACGTTGACGGCCTCCATGGCCGCAGGGGC
>CATXYA010000342.1 GCA_958403605.1 uncultured Oscillospiraceae bacterium | reverse complement strand
GGGCCCAGCGGGCACGCTCACTAACAGTAAGAATGACATAACGTTCGCTCAATGCGCTGCATTGGTCCGCAGGGCCGAATTTCAAAATGGGGACTTGCGTCCCCAAGCCCCGCTAAAGGCATGACTGCTTTCCTTCTTCTACGCTTTTTGTTAAGTTGATGACATTGCCCCGCGGGGGGAAGACTTACGCGGGCGGCAAGCCGCCCTGCTCCTACTTCATAATATCTTTACGCTTGCGTACAGCTTTGTTGTTTTTCTGCGAAAGCAAGGAAAAACAATCGCCTTCCCTCCGCGGGGGGGATCGCGCCCGCCGGCGCACAAGGTGAATTGGCCCGCAGGGCCAAGAGAATGTCCCCTGGGGGGATTTCGGAGCGCAACCGGGCGGTACGCCCGGCTCTTAGCGCGGAGATAGGTGTCAGCCGCAAAGCGGCTGACGGATGAGGGGGCGCGCAGCAGCGTTTCCCTGCGCAGAGACGCCACCCATCTGCCCGCCTTCTCCCTTTTAACAAAGCGGCACCCGTTGGGTGCCGCTTTCAAAAACTTTTTACTCCACGCTGATCATATAGTAGTACACGGGCTGGCCGCCGTTGATGTGCGTGACCTCGATGCCCGCCGGGCACTTGGCCTGCACCAGCTCGGTGGTGCGCTGCGCTTCTTCCTCGCTGACGTCGCAGCCGGAGATAACGGTGATGAAGCTGGTGTCCTTCTTACACATGCTGCGGGCCAGGCGGTAGGTCGTCTTGGTGATGTCGGTGCCAGTATTCACCAGCTTGCCGTTCTCCATCGCCAGGATCTCGCCCTTCTTGATCTTGTGGCCGTCGAAATCGCTGTCGCGGGCCGCGAAGGTGATGAGGCCCGTGGAGACGTTGTCCGCCGCCTGCATCATGGCAACGGTGTTCTGCGCCGTGGCGGCCTCGGGGTCGAAGTTCAGCATGGCGGTGATGCCCTGGGGCACCGTGCGCGTGGGCAGCACCACGATCTCGCGGTCGGCGATCTTTTTCGCCTGCTCGGACGCCATGATGATGTTCTTGTTGTTGGGCAGCACAAACACGGTCTTGGCCGGGACGCTCTGCACCGCGGCCACGATGTCCGCCGTGGAGGGGTTCATGGTCTGGCCGCCGGAGACGACGGCGTTCACGCCCAGGTCCTGGAAGACGGCCTTCAGGCCCTCGCCCGCGGCCACGGCCACAAAGCCGTAAGCCTGCTCCGGGTCCACCGCCGCGTAAGTGAATTCACTGGCGACGGCTTTGGCCTCGGCCTCGGCCTGCTTTTTCAGGCCCTCGCCCTGCTTCTGCCGCGCCAGGAACTGCTCGTGCATGTTCTCGATCTTGAAATTGGTGAGATAGCCGTACTGCAGCGCCTGGCTGACGATCTTGCCCGGGTCCTGCGTGTGCACGTGGCAGTTGATGACCTCGTCGTCCTCAATGACCACCACGGAATCGCCGTTGGATTCCAGGAAGGCCCGCAGCTTGGCGGCGGAAGCGCCCTCGTTCTTGTTCACCAAAAACTGGGTGCAGTAGCCGTTGGTGATGTCCTCCACCTTCATCAGGTCGTCGGCAAAGACGCCCTTGCCCGCGCCGCTGGTGGAGAGCTTGGCTTTTTTCTCCGGCGCTTCCTCCGGCGCGATCACCTTGCCGTCGCGGATGACGGAGAGCATGCCTTCAAAGATATAGACAAGGCCCTGGCCGCCCGCGTCCACTACCCCGGCCTTTTTCAGCACGGGCAGCTGCTCGGGCGTGTGGTCCAGCGCCGTCTGGGCCGCGGCGCACACCAGCGCCCACAGCTCCGCCACATCGGCGCACTGGGCCTTGGCCGCTTCCTCACTGGCCACGCGGGCCACCGTCAGCATGGTGCCCTCGGTGGGCTTCATCACCGCTTTGTAAGCGGCCTCCACGCCCTTCTGCAGCGCCGTCACCACGTCGGCCACGTCCGCGCCGCGCTTGCCCTGCAGGGCTTTGTAAAAGCCGCGGAACAGCAGGCTGGAAATGACGCCGGAGTTGCCGCGCGCGCCGCGCAGCATGGCCGAGGCCGTCACGTGGGCGGCCGTCTCCACGGTGCAGTCGTCCGGCAGGGCGGCAAGCTCCGCCGTGGCCGCGCCGATGGTCATGCTCATATTGGTGCCCGTGTCGCCGTCCGGCACGGGGAACACGTTCAGTTCATCCACCTGCGCGCGGCGGTTGGCCAGGTTATTGGCACCGGACAAAAAGCTATCTCTCAGGATCTTGCCACTAATCATTTCGTTCTTCACCTCAAACAAAATTCGGCTGTGCGCCGTGTCTGCCCCGTGGGCTTATACGATATCGTCCACGCATACGTCGATGCGCTTCACTTTCAAGCTGGTGGCATCTTCCACGGCGTACTTCACCTTATGGGTGATGCTGCGCACAATGGCGGCAATGTTGACACCGTACGTCATCTTGATATGCAGCTCGATGACAAGCTGGCCGTCCTCCTCGCTCACGCGCACGCCCTTGTCGGGGAAATCCGCGCCGAACACCAGGCTTTTTACAGTATCGGTGCGGCTGCCCGTCGCCATACCGGACACCCCGTAGCAGCTGCGTGCGGCAGCGCTGACAAGCTCGGCGAAGAACTCGCCGGTCATGCATACTTTTCCCAGAGGATTGTAGAACTTGATCAAAACGGCTCCACTCCTTTTTCTTTCCGCGCGTGCGCGCAAGAGTTCAAATTACAATTCATGGTGTATATTATACACCGGAACGCCCCGAATGTACAGTCGAATTTCTTGCGCCGCCCTCCCCTTTGTGTTATGCTGGGGAAAAATAGTGACTGGCTATTTGCAGGGCCTTCTGTTTCGGCCGTCCCGTGCGGGGCGGCGGGCAAGGCCCTTCCACGCAGAAAGGAAGCGTTGTCTGTGAATAAAAAATTGCTCTGCACGCTCTTGTCCGCCTCTTTGGCGCTTGGCCTCGCCGCCTGCGGCGCCAAGCCCGCCCCGTCGTCCTCGTCCGCCGCCGGCGCAAGCTCGGGCGCGGCCAGTTCCTCCGCTGCCGGCAGCGCCGCCAGTGCGAGCGCCAGTGAAAGCGTCCCGGACAGCAAAAGCGCCGCGTCTGCCAGCGAAAGCATCTCTCTGCCCACGGTCTCCGTCAGCGTGCCCACCGGCGCGCAGACCGTCACCGGCACCGTGGAGGCCATCGGCATGAGCGCCATGACCATCCGCACGGGCGACGGCCAGGAGGTGTCTTTCTCCCATGAGGGCATCGTCAACATGCCCAGCCTCGTGGAGGGCGACCAGGTGAAGGTGACCTATGTGGGCACCCTGGACAACGCGGACGTGTACGC
>CATXYA010000341.1 GCA_958403605.1 uncultured Oscillospiraceae bacterium | reverse complement strand
ATGCTGTGGCGGGAGCACGCACAGCGCTGGGGCCTGCGCCTGGCGGCCCTGCCGGACGCGGCGCCCGCGGAGGAAACGCCGGGCCCCTGGCCCTGGGACCAATTTGCGGACGGCCGCCCCGTACTGCCGGAGCTGCGGCAGTATTACGCCAAGGATTACCGCCTGCGCGGGCGCTGCCGGAAGGCGCCCTTCGCCCATGCAGAACAGTTTTTCGACACCGGCGCGCTGCCGGGCGACACGTTCCCCGTGCCGCTGACGGCGCATTTGCTGGCCTGGCGCGAGAGCGACCCGTTGAAGGCCGAACGCTGGCCCTGCCTGACGGGCGCGGCGCGCCTGGACTGCGTGCGGGCTTATCTGGCGGACGAGACGGTGCCCGCGCGCTGCCGCGAATTCCTGCGGCAGCGCTGCGCGGCCTATGATGCCGGGGAGACGGCTTCCTTGAGCGGGCCTCCATATCCCTTCGGTGTCAACCTGTGCGGGTTCATCCAGGGCGATTTCGGCCTCGGCGAGAGCTGCCGCAGCATGGCGCGCATTTTGGAGGCGGCGGGCATCCCCTACACGGTCATCGAATCCCAGGCGGCGCTGGACCAGCAGTACACCAACGAGGAATTTGCGCATCAGATCAGCAATGAGTTCCGCTACAGCATCAATTTGTTCGATATCAACGGCGACGGGCACGTCCCCTTTTTGGGGACCATCGCGCCGGATGCCTTGCAGGGGCGCTATAACATCGGCTATTGGGCATGGGAGCTGCCGGAATTCCCGCCCGACACTTGGGAAGAGGCTTTTCCCACCTTGGACGAGATCTGGGCCTGCTCCGAGTTTACGGCGGACGCCATCCGCCGGCGCGCGCCTGTGCCGGTGTACGCGGTGCCCCACGTGATCGAAGCAGCGGCGGACGAGACGCTCACCCGGGCGGACTTCGGCCTGCCGGAGGACAAATTCCTGTTTTTGATGATGTATGACGTGCGGTCCACCGCAGCCCGCAAGAATCCGGAGGGGGCGCTGCAGGCATTCTTGCAGGCTTTTTCCGGCGACCCGGACGTGCACTTGGTCATCAAAATGAATATGCCGAAAGATCATACCGAGAGCGACCGGCTGCTGGCGCGCCTGCAGGCGGAAAAAAATGTGCACACACTGGTGGAGACCATGCCGAAAGAGCGATTGAACGCATTGGTGCGTCTGTGCGACGCCTATCTCAGCCTGCACCGCAGCGAGGGCTTCGGCCTGGTGCCGGCGGAGGCCATGTACTTCGGCCGCCCCGCGGTGCTGACGAACTGGAGCGGCAACACCACCTATATGACGGCGGACAACTGCTGTCCCGTGCCCTCTACCATTGTGGAGCTGGCCCAGGACTACGGCCCCTACAAAAAGGGCTGCCACTGGGCGGAGCCGGACGTGGCGGCCGCGGCGGCGCTGATGAAGCGCCTGGCCACCGAGAAGGACTATTACCGGCGCACGGCGCAGGCGGGATACCGCACCATCCATGAACAGTTTTCGCCCCAGGCGCTGGGCAAGCTGGTGCGGGAACGCCTGGAAGCCGTCCAGAAGACCATGAAGGAGCCAAACACTTGACATCACAGGAACGATGGGAAGCATGGCGGCGGGCCCCGGCCCTGCCGGCGGCGTTGCGGGCGGAGTTGGACGCCTGCACGCCGGAAGAACTGGAGGACCGGTTCGATCAAGACCTGAAATTCGGCACCGGCGGCCTGCGCGGCCTGCTGGGCGCGGGCAGCAGCCGCATGAACGCGGTCACGGTGGCGCGGGCGACGCGCGGCCTGGCGGCGTATCTCCGGCGGCACTGCGCCGTGCCGCGCTGCGCCATCGCCTATGACAGCCGCCATGGGTCCGTGGAATTCAGCCGCATCACGGCGGCGGAGCTGGCGGCGGCGGGCGTCCAGGTGTTCCTCTTTGAGGAGCTGGCGCCCACGCCAACGCTCTCTTTCGCCGTGCGGCGGCTCGGCTGCGGCGCGGGGGTCGTCATCACGGCCAGCCATAACCCGGCGCAGTACAACGGCTACAAGGTCTATGGGCCGGACGGCTGCCAGCTGACGCCGGAGGCCGCGGCCCAGGTATGGAAAGAAATTGAGGCGCAGCCTTATTTTGCCCCTCAGCAACCGGACTTTGCGGCGCTGCTGGCCCAAGGGGCCATCCGGTGGACGGGGCCGGAAATGCTGGACGCCTATTGTGCCGCGGTGCTGGCGCAGAGCGTGGAGCCCTTGGCCGCGCCGCTGCGCGTGGCGTATTCCCCGCTCAACGGCACGGGCAACCGGCCCGTCCGCCGGGTGCTGGCGGCCATCGGGGCCGCGGTGACGGTGGTGCCGGAGCAGGAACTGCCGGATGGCGGTTTTCCCACCTGCCCAACGCCCAACCCCGAGACCGCGCAGGCGATGCGCCTGGCCGTGGCGCTGGGAGAACAGCAGAACGCGGACCTGTGCCTGGCCACGGACCCGGACTGCGACCGCGTGGGCGCCGCCGCGCCGGATGAAAGCGGGCACATGCGCCTTCTCTCGGGCAACGAAATGGGCGTTTTGCTGCTGGACTATTTGTGCCGCACCCGCTTGGCGGCGGGCACCATGCCCCGGCGCCCGGTGGCGGTGAAGACCATCGTCACCACGCCCATGGCCGGGGCCGTGGCGGCGGCCTACGGCGTGGAGCTGCGCAATGTGCTGACGGGCTTCAAGTTCATCGGCGAACAGATCGGCCTGCTGGAACAGGCGGGGGAAGCGGAGCGCTTCCTTTTTGGATTGGAAGAGAGCTACGGCTATTTGTCCGGCACCTACGTGCGGGACAAGGACGCGGTGAACGCGGCGGTGCTCATCTGCGAAATGACGGCCCACTACAAAGCGCAGCACAAAACGCTGTGGGCGGCGCTGGCGGCGCTGCACCAGCGGTTCGGCTATTACGAGGACCGGCAGCTGAGCTTTACCTTTCCCGGACGGGCAGGCAGCGCGGCCATGCGGGCGATGCTGGACGCGCTGCGCCGCGATCCTCCGCAGACGTTTGCTGGAAGCGCCGTGGAACACCTGACCGATTATCAGCAGGACGGCACGGGCCTGCCCCGCAGCAACGTCCTGCAGCTGGACCTTGCCGGCGGCTGCCGGGTGCTTTTGCGCCCCTCGGGCACGGAGCCAAAGCTGAAGGCCTACGTGACGGCGAAAGGCGCCGGCGCGGCGCAGAGCCAGGCGGTGGCGGACGCGCTGACGCAGGCGGTTCGGGAATTGTGTACAGAATAACAAACCGCCCGCGGAGAAAAGGCGCGGTGACGCAAGAAAACATCGGTTTTGGCCCTTGCCGCACATCTGTG
>CATXYA010000340.1 GCA_958403605.1 uncultured Oscillospiraceae bacterium | reverse complement strand
AGCCCGACACCGTGATGACCGTCGTCACCATGGTGGTGGCCTTCTACTTCGGCACGCAGCTGGAAAAAGCACCCAAGGAATAAGAACAAGGCCCCGGCATGAGAAGTCACGTTTCTCATGCCGGGGCAATTTTCATGCGCGGAAAGGGATCCCGCTTTTGCCGAAAGCCGCCGGGGCAAGCCGGGGTCTATTCTTCGGAAAGAGCTTGAATTTGCTTCAGATCACCGCTGCACAACTTTTCCAGATTCCTAAATATTTTTTCCGGGGGCCAGTCCCACCATCTTAATTGTTGCAAATAGGAGATCAGCTCATCGTCAAACCGCTTTCGGATCACACGGCAGGGATTTCCGCCCGCAATATGATAAGCGGGGATCTCTTTCGCCACCACCGAATTGGCTGCCACAATGGCCCCGTCGCCAATATGGACCCCCGGCATCACTGTTACATTCTGCCCGATCCAAACATCATTTCCAATCACGGTATCGCCTTTATAGGGCAGCTCCGCCAAGGTGGGCGTGCATTTCTCCCAGCCGCCGCCCATGATGTTGAAGGGATAAGTGGTAACGCTGTTCATCCGATGGTTCGCACCGTTCATTACAAATTCGACGCCCTTGGCAATGGCACAGAATTTCCCAATGATCAACCGGTCGCCTAGAAACTCATAATGATGCGTAACGTGATCCTCAAAGTGTTCCGCACCCGTTATATCATCATAATAGGTGTAATCGCCCACGATGATATTGGGGCGGGTGATGACGTTTTTTATGAAGCATACGCTTTTGATCGCCTCGTTGGGAAATACCGCATCCGGATCCGGTCCATATTGCATCTTCAAAGCCTCCTCTTCAACTTCATATTTGGAAAATATATCGCTCCCGGTCCACATAGCCGAAAAAATAGCCTGCGGCTATTTTTTACGGACAGCTGGCATGGGACCCTCTGGAAGTCCTTTTTATCGGACTAGTCATTTGATATCCTAAAGACAGGGAAACAGGCGGCAAAAGTGGTTTTCCCGCCTGCTTTCCTTTTTTAGAACCGCCAAAAGCAGATTTTTTTGAGTTTCCCTTGCTTTTTATACGCTTTTAGCGTATAATCATTTTTACAGGCGGGAACGGCCCGCCGCTGTCTCAGCCGCAGAAAGGGGGGCGCGGAATGGACTTATACGAACAATTCCTGCATTTTGCAGGCCGTGCCGGGGTGGATGTGATCCCCTACCCCATCGCCGTGGCCCCGGCGGCCACGCTGCGCCTGCGCGGCCAGTACGCCGTCTTTTTTGACCCCGTGCTGATGCGCCGCCTGCCCCAGGCCGAGCGCAACGAGGTGCTGGCCCATGAGCAGGGCCACTGTGCCACGGGCGCGCTGCACAAGCTGTCCAGCCCGTACGACCTCATTGAAAAGCACGAGCAGACGGCGGACCGCTGGGCCTTCGAGCACTATCTGCCCTTCGACGAGCTGCGCGCCGCCATGCGCATGGGCCTCACCGAGCCCTGGGAGATGGCGGAATGGTACGATTTTCCCGAGGAATTCATCCGCCGCGCCCTGGCCTATTACCGGGAGGCCAAGGGCCTGTCCTTCGACGGGCCGGAGGCGGAGTGAGGACGCGGCTCAATCGATGAAGTTTTCCCAGCTCTCCACCGCATCCGCGGGCTTGGGCGCCGGGGCGGGTCCGGCAGCGCGGTGTCCGCGGCGGTTGTTGGCTCCGGCTCCGCCAGCGCCCACAGCAGCGCCCGCGCCGTCAAAGCGCCGATCAGCTTGAAGCTGTTCCACAGGCCCCGGCCACGCAGCGCGGCAAACGTGCGCAGCACGCTCAGAGGCTCCTGCCGCCACAAGGCCTGGGTCAGACGGGCAAAGGGCATGCCAAAGACCCCGCCGAGCGCGAGCATCACCGTCAGGGCCAGCAGCGCCGGAAAGAGCGTCAAAAAGGCCGGGTCCCGCCGGGTGGGGACGGTGACCGAAAGGCCCACCACGCTCCCCATCCCGATCAGCATCGTGGCGCTGACCAGGGAAGCCCACCACAGCGCCAGCAGTGCCAGCGAGGTCCTGTAATGGTGCGCGGCCGCCGCCCGGCTGCGCGCCTTGATGTCCCGGCGCATGGCCGCATCGATCTTTTTCATGGTTCCTTCCCTCTTGGTTTGTTCTGCTTCTATTGTACCGTCTGCGCCCCGGCTCCCGCAAGGCCTTTGCCGGAAATTGCGGCCCCGTCACCGTTTTTTGCTTTCCTCTGTTCCCGGAATGTGGTATACTGAAATTGTATCTGGATTTGACAGGAGAGAATCAATATGCTTTTCAGTGAACTCAATTTGCCCGGCGAGATCCTCCAGGCCGTGGAGCGCATGGGCTTTTCCGAAATGACCGAGGTGCAGGAAAAAGCCATCCCGGCCATGCTGGCGGGCCACGACGTCACGGCCAAGGCCCCCACGGGCACGGGCAAAACGTGCGCCTTTGGCATCCCCCTCATTCTGGGCCTGGAGCAGGATAAGCTGGATCCCCAGGCCGTGGTGCTGGCCCCCACGCGGGAGCTGGCCCAGCAGATCACCGAGGACCTCACCGACCTGGCCCACTTCTACCCCGCCGTGCGCATCGTGTGCGTGTACGGCGGCGCCAACATGCAGGCGCAGATCGACAAGCTGAAAAAGGGCGCGCACATCGTGGTGGCCACCCCGGGCCGCCTGCAGGACCATTTCAACCGCCGCACGGTGGACCTGTCCCACGTCAAAGACGTGGTGCTGGACGAGGCCGACGAGATGCTGAACATGGGCTTCTACAAGGACGTGCGCAAAATTTTGGACGAGATCAAATCGAAGCAGCGGCTGGCGATGTTCTCGGCCACCATCAGCCGCGAGGTGATGGACATCGGCTGGCTGTACCAGCGCGACCCCGAGGAGATCACCGTGCAGCCGGTGGAGGACTCCATGCCCAACATCGACCAATACATGATCTTGTCCACGGGCCGCAACAAGCTGTCGGACCTGACGAACATTATTGTCAACAAGGGCTACCAGCGGGTGATGGTGTTCTGCAACACCAAGTACACCACCGCCATGCTGGCGAACCAGCTGGCGCGGCTGAATTTTGTGGCCGACTGCCTACACGGCGATCTGTCGCAGGCGGAGCGCAACAAAATCATGGGGAATTTCCGCGAGGGCAAGATCGCCGTGCTGGTGGCCACCGACGTGGCGGCCCGCGGCATCGACGTCTCGCAGGTGGAGGCGGTGTTCAACTACGACGTGCCGCCCTCCAACGAGTACTACACCCACCGCATCGGCCGCACGGGCCGCGCCAAGCACGCGGGCACCTCATACCTGCTGTACAC
>CATXYA010000339.1 GCA_958403605.1 uncultured Oscillospiraceae bacterium | reverse complement strand
GCGCGGTGGACTGCATCGTGGGGCCGGGCGCGGTGGACTACGCAGGCGTGCTGACGGCCCTGGTGTGGCTGGGGGCCTGCGTGGTGCTGGCCGCCCTCACCCAGTGGGGCATGAATGTCAGCGTGCGCAAAATTTCCGCCTATGCGGCCAATGACCTGCGCCAGGCGGCCTTTGAAAAGATCAACCGCGTGCCGCTGCGCACCATCGACAGCCGCCCGCACGGCGACATCATCAGCCGCATGGTCAACGACGCCGAGTGGGTGTCCGAGGGCCTTTTGCAGGGTCTGACGCAGCTGCTGCCCGGCGTGGCCACCATTTTGGGCACGCTGGCCGTCATGGCGGCGCTCAACCCGTGGATCGCGCTGGTGGTGGTGCTGGTGACGCCGGTGTCCATCTGGTTCGCGGGCTTCATCGCCAAGCGCACCTCCGGCTTTTTCAAGGCCCAGAGCGCGGCGCAGGGGCAGCTGTCGGGCTTTATCAATGAGATGGTCGCGGGCGAGGACGTGGTAAAAGCCTTCGGCTACGAGGAGCGGTGCTTCGCCGAATTTGACGGCATCAGCGACGAGCTGTTCGAGACAGGGCTGAAAAGCGTGTTCTACTCCTCCGTCACCAACCCCGGCACGCGCTTTGTCAACGCCGTGGTGTATGCGGCGGTGGGCGTGTTTGGGGCGCTGTCGGCCATCGGCGGCGCCATCACCGTGGGACAGCTGAGCTGCTTCCTCACCTATGCCAACCAGTACACGAAGCCCTTCAACGAGGTGACGGGCGTGCTGACGCAGCTGCAGACGGCCCTTGCCAGCGCCGACCGGCTGTTCGCCCTCATCGACGAGCCCGCGGAAGAGCCGGACGCCCCGGACGCCCTGGCGCCGGCCGTGTGCCAGGGCCGGGTACAGGTGGAGGACGTGGCCTTCTCCTATACGCCTAAGGTGCCGCTGATCGGCGGCTTCAATTTGCGGGTGGAGCCGGGCCAGCGCGTGGCCATCGTGGGGCCCACGGGCTGCGGTAAGACGACGCTCATCAACCTGTTGATGCGCTTTTATGACGTGGACAGCGGCGTCATCGCCGTGGACGGCAACCCCATCCGCACCTTACAGCGCAGCGCCCTGCGCGGCATGTACGGCATGGTGCTGCAGGAGACATGGCTGAAAAACGCCACCGTGCGCGAGAACATCGCCTACGGCAAGCCGGACGCCACCGACGAAGAGATCAAGGCCGCGGCGAAGGCGGCGTACGCCCACGGCTTCATCAAGCGGCTGCCGCAAGGGTATGACACCGTCATCGCGCCGGGCGGGGGCAATTTGTCGGCGGGGCAAAAGCAGCTGCTGTGCATTGCCCGCATCATGCTGTGCGCGCCGCAGATGCTCATTTTGGACGAGGCAACGTCCAGCATCGACACGCGCACCGAGATGCTGGTGCAGCGCGCCTTTGAAAAACTGATGGAGGGCCGCACCAGCTTTGTGGTGGCGCACCGCCTCTCCACCATCCAGACGGCGGACGTCATTTTGGTGATGCGCGCCGGGCACATCGTGGAACAGGGCACCCATGCGCAGCTGCTGGCAAAGGGCGGCTTTTACGCCGAGCTGTACAACAGCCAGTTTGCGCCGGTGTGAAGCGCGGAGAGAGAAAAGGGGAAATACCAGTGAAGGGGTTTGCGGCGTGGCTGCGGCGGGAAGAGAAGCCGCTGGAACAGGTGCCCGTGCACGAGCGCCTGCGGGTGGGGCTGTGCCTCACCTTTGTGGGCGGCTTTTTGGAGGCCTACACCTATCTGCTGCACGGCGGTGTGTTCGCCAACGCGCAGACAGGCAATCTGGCGCTGATGGCCATTTACGCCGTGCAGAAAAATGTGCATGCCCTGTATTACCTCTGGCCGGTGGGGGCTTTTTTGGCGGGCGTCATCGTGTCGGAATGGATGCGCACGAAGCTGAGCGCGAAGGGCCGGGCACTGTGGCACCGGGCGCTGGTGCTGGCGGAGGCCGCTTTGATGGCAGTGGTCGCGTTTCTGCCCGCGTGGATGCCGGACGCGGTGGTCATCGTACTGGTGTCGTTCCAGTGCTCGCTGCAGTTCAACGGCTTTCGCACCACCCACGGTATGGCCTACGCCACCACGTTCTGCACGGGCAATCTGCGCAGCGCGGGCGAAAACCTCTACCACGCCGTGGCCGGGCACGACCGCGGGCGCGCCCTGGCGGCCCTGCGCTATTTCTCCGTGATCCTCGTCTTTATGGCGGGGGCCTGCGCGGGCGTGGCCTTTGTGGGCTGGTTTGGCGCCAAGGCGATTTTGCTGTGCACCGCCGTGGCCCTGGCGGCTTTCGCTCTGCTGACGGCGGGGGAGTGACCTTTTCCATGGCCGCTTTTTCATAGAAACAGCCCCGGGATCTTTTGATCCCGGGGCTGTTTGTTTGATGGAAAAGCAGCTTACGCCTGGTGGAACGCCACTTGGACCGGCTGGTCCGGCGTTTGGGCAGTTCCCGTGAAGGAACAGGCGGCGAGGTCGGCCTCCAGGCGGGCGGTGCAGCCGCCGCGCCGCCAGGTGAGGGAGAGCCGGTGCGGCGCGGGGGCCTCCACCGTCAAGGCGGCGTCGAAGCCAAAGGCGGGGAAGGTGTTGCGCAGGCGCAGCAGCGTCAGCTGGTCCTGCACCACCGGCTGCGCCAAGCACTGGCGCGCCTGCTCCCAGGCGAGGTTGGTGCGGTTAATCTCCTTGTGGCCGCCCGCTCCGGCACGGGCCACGGCCTCGTGGTCGTTTTTGCCCGCGAACAGGTCCAGATACCACACCTGCGGCTTGCCGGGCATAAACAGCTGGATGGCACGCGCCAGCAGCAGCTTGCGGTCATCCTCGCCCAGGGCGCTGTAATAGGTGGCGTTCACCTGGTAATAGACGTTTTTCTGCCCGTGCAGATTTTTGACAAAGCCCCCGCGCGCCACCACGGTGTCGATAAGCTGCTGGATGCGCGGCTGGGGCAAAAAGCCCTCCAGGTCCAGCAGGGGGATGCCGTCGTGGCAGCCCAGCATATTGACGGTGCGGATGCCCTTTTCCTGCAGCTCTGCGGCCCAGCGCGCCAGCGCGCCGCCCTCGCCGCGCTCCAAGGCGTCGATGACGAGGCCCGGCAGGAAGAAATCATAGGTCATATAGCCTTTTTGCGCCAGCGTGGCATAAGTGCCCTCGGCGTAGCTGGCGTGGATCTCCGGCAGCAGCGTCACGCCGCAGGCGTCGGCCAAGGCGCGCACCCGTTCCAGCAGCTCCCAAGTGCCGGGGTCGTTGAGAAAGTTGCGGGCGCCCGGTTCTTTGGGCGCGTAGGCGAAGGCGTCCAGGCGCA
>CATXYA010000338.1 GCA_958403605.1 uncultured Oscillospiraceae bacterium | reverse complement strand
GGCGGCCCTGGCCGAGACGATCCGCGCGGAGGGCATCGACCCGCTGGTGGCGCAGTACGAGCTGCCGGGCAACGGCTTTTTTGACCTGTTCACCTTGGCCAAGACGGATCATCTCTCCACCGCCGCCGGCCTGCAGTGGGAGCGGGATTTCAAGGCGGGCACCGCCAAGGCGGCGCAGGGCCTCAGCGGCGGCATCGCCTCGCTGCAGGCCTGGATCGACTGCGGCCTGCTGGAGGCCGAGGACACCACGCGCAGCAGCGACGAAAACGCGGCCCGCTTTTGGAACCGCGAGGCCGCCATGTACCTGAACGCGGGCGCTTTGAACTCCTTTTCCCAAAACACGGACGGCACGGGCGACCAATACGGCCTGATGCCCTATTACGGCCTGGGCGAGGACGCTTCGGTGCTCATCACCATGCCGGCGTTTTACATGGGCCTTGCGAAAACCCTGGGCGAACCGGGCAAGGAACAGAAGCTGGCGGACGCGCTCAAGATCATGGAGTTCCTCTCCACGCATGAGGGGCAGACGTCGATGGTGGAGAATAAGCGCAAATACATCACCCCGCTGAAAAATGATGTGATCCCCGCTGACTCGCCCTTCCACGAGGTGGAAGAAGCGATCCGCACGGGCCACACCTCCAATCTCGCTTATGTGGGCTACGAGCCCATCATCATCGACGTGGGCAACAAGGTGCGCGATTGGGTGGCCGGCGACTGCACGGGCGCCGACGTGCTGGCGCTGCTGGATGAAGCGCAGGCCGCGGCGCTTTCCGGCACACTGGAGCCGGTGGCCGTGGCCGCACAGGATTTTACGATGGAAGAGACCGCGCAGCTGGTGGCGGAGGCGTTCCGCCAGGCGGCCGGCACGGACATTGGGCTCGTTTCGCTGGGCGGCTACCACGATGGCGTGCAAAACCGCTCGGCGGTGTGCGGCAAGCTGTTTGCAGGCGACATCTCGCAGGAGACCGTCAACGCCGTCGTCCCCGCCCTGTTCCGCGACCCCGTCTGCGTGCTCACCCTCACGGGGGCGCAGGTCAAAGACCTGCTTCAAAACGGTTTTCTCTATGACGAAAGCGTTGCGGCATACCCCTATGTGCCCGCGGGCCTCACGGTGACGAAAGAGGCGGACGGCGCGGTAAAGGAGATCCTGCTGGCAGACGGCACCGCGCTCGACGAGGCGGCCAGCTATACCGTGGCGATGGACGCGGGCGGCTTTACCGAAGCGGTGGGGGCAGCCGGCGGGGCGGTGGAGACGCAGCTGGTCGTGGCCGACGTTGCCGGCGAGTATTTCAGCGCGCACTCGCCGCTCTCCCCGCTGGAGCCCTCGGTGCGGTAAATGGGACGCACAGGGAGGAGACAGCGGCTCTGCGGCCGCGATGTTGGGAAGGAATATTCTATGAAAAACAAGTGGCGCCGCACGCTGGCTTTGCTGGTGGCCGCTGCCTTGGCCGCCGGGCTGCTCACCGGCTGCGGCCGGGAAGAGCGGCCGGTGAGCACAAACGGGGAGCATGAACCGCTGACCATTCTGACACAAGGCACGGATTACCGCGCGTTTGAGGCATTGCTGCGGGAAAAGTACCCTGAGGTACGTCTTGAATGTGTCAGCTACCGCGGCAGCAACGGCACCGGCTATTCCCAGTACCGGCTGGAGCACGGCGATATCGAAGACATCTACACGCTCTCCATCTTCGGCTCGCCGGACAAGCAGAAGGAGTACTTGCTGGATCTGTCGGGCTATGAGTTCTTAAATAAGTACAAGACCGCCGATATCAATCAGGTGACGCTGGACGGGGCTGTTTATATGGTGCCCGCCAGCCTGCTGATGATCGGCATCTACTACAATAAGACGCTGTTTGCCGAGCAGGGCTGGCCGGTGCCCCGGAGCTTTGAAGACCTCAAGGCCCTGGCGCCGGTGATCCGGGCGGCGGGCATCGCGCCGCTGACCGCGCGGTTCGACCTGCCGGGCAACGGCTTTTTTGACCTGTTCACCATGGCAAAGACCGATTTTCTCTCCACCCCGGCGGGCCGCCAGTGGGAGCTGGATTTCCAGGCGGGAAGGGCCACGGCAGAAGAGGGGCTTGCCAGCGCGGTGGACGGGCTGCAGATGATGATCGACTGCGGCCTGCTGTGTGCAGAAGATACCACGCGCAGCGGGAAAGAGACTCTCAGCCGCCTGTATTCCCGCGAGGCGGCCATGTACCTGAATGCCGGCACCATCGACCGCTTCACGCAGAACGAGGACGGCACCGGCGACCAATATGGCATCCTCCCGTTTTTTGGAGAGGAGGAGGGCAGCGATGTGCTGATCACCATGCCAATGAAGTATTTTGGGATCTCCAAGGCCCTGGCGGAGCCGGGCAAGGAGCAGAAGCTGGCGGACGCGCTCAAGGTGATGGAAGTGCTGGCTACCCAAGAAGGGCAGAGAGCACTGCTGCAAAAGGCACAGACCAGCGAGACGCCCTATGTGACCCCGCTGAAGGACGATGTGATCCCGGGGGATTCGCCCTTTGCGGAGGTGGAAGACCTCATCCGCAGCGGGCACACCTCCACCTTGGCCTATGCGGGCTACGAGGCCCTGCTGATCCCCGTGGGCGAAAAGGTGCGCGACTGGGTGGCGGGCAGCTGTACGGGCGCGGATGTGCTGGCGCTGGCGGACGAAAAACAGGCCGAGGCAGTCAACGACACTCTGCCGCCGGTGGCCGTGGCCGCGCAGGACTTTACCGTGGAGCAGACGGCCCGGCTGGAGGCCGAGGCTTTCCGCACAGCGGCAGGAGCCGACATCGGCCTCGTCTCGCTGGGGGCTTACCACGACGGTGTGGAAAATCCCTCCGGCGTGTGCGGCAGGTTGTTTGCCGGGGATATCTCCAAGGATGTAATCAACGCCGTTTCGCCCAATAAGCACACGGACACGCTCTGCCTTTTGACACTCACCGGCGCCCAAGTCAAAGAACTTTTGGAGACAGGCTTTGTGGCGGACGAAACGGGGCCGGGCTTTCCCTATGTGCCCGCCGGGCTGGCCGTCTCCAAGGCTCCGGATGGAACCATCCAAAAAATTGTGATGGCGGATGGCGCCGCCCTTGAGGGAGCGGCTGTTTATACTGTTGCCATAGACGCCGGCGGTTTTACGGAAGCAGTGGGGCAGGCGGGAAGTGTAAAAGAAACGGAGCTGACCGTGGTGGATGTGATCGCGGACTATTTCAGCACCCATTCGCCGCTCTCGCCGCAGGAAGCCCCCTAAAAAGATCCCGTACAGCAAAAGGAAAACGGGGCGCGTTGCAAAACAGCAACCAAAGAAACACCCTCTGCAACAACCAGAGA
>CATXYA010000337.1 GCA_958403605.1 uncultured Oscillospiraceae bacterium | reverse complement strand
GGAATACATCTGGCTTTCGCCGGTGGCGCAGTCCAGCACCACCGCGCCCGTGGCCTCGGGCAAGGCGAAGCCGCGCAGGTTCTTGTAGGTGGTGATCACCCAGAACGGGCGGCCCGTGTCGTCCAGCTCAAAGCTGTAATCCGTCAGGCCCGTGAAGGGCGCGGCGGCAAAGCGCGCGTAGAACATCAGGTCCTGCCACAGGTAGGCCCCCGGCTGGTACTTGATGCGGTAGCCGTCCACATACTGCACATCCTGGGGATTGGTGGCCGACACGGTGACGTAGCCCGGCGTGCCCTCCATGTTGGTCAGCCATTTGAAGAGGCCGGAATGGTACGTGGGCACGGCCCACAGCAGCTGGCCGTTCACCTGCTGCAGCGTCGGCTCGCCCAGCACCACCTGGCTGCCCAGGCTGGGGCGTTCGCCCAGCTTTTTGTCGGCCAGCTTGGCGGCCATGGCCTTGTCCACAATGGGCAGCTGGTTGGTGTCCACGGTGTCGAAGTCCTCGGAGAAGCTCATCTCCGTCAGCTCGGGCATCTGGTCGCGGTAGGCGTTCACCTGAAACAGCACCGACGAGCCGATGCTGACGATGAAATAGGCGCCCCACAAAATACCCACCAGGTACACGGGCCACTTTTTCAAGCTGCCGCTGCGCACGAAGCTGACGCCCACCACGCCGGAGGTCCCGGTGCTGGTGACGAAGCGGCCGAATTTGTCATAGGTGCAGATGGCCACCAGCGCGGTCACCAGCACACAGTAGGCAAAGGCGGATTCCGGATACAGGGGATTGAGGTTGAGGTGGTTGAACAGCGCGTACAGCGCGAACAGCACCAGTGCCAGCACGACGGCCAGCGGTTTGAAATGTCTTTTTTTCATCTTCGTTCCTCCCATTAAGTTCCATTATACAGGATGGGCAGGAAAAAGGCACCTTAAAATTTTGCAAAGACGTGATATACTGGTTTTTAGCAGGAAAAAAATCAAAAAAGGAGCGAGAACCATGCCTTATATCCATGTGACCACCAGCGCAGAGCTGGACGCCCGCAAAGAGGAGCTGCTGAAAACGGAGCTGGGCCGCGCCATCGAGGCGCTGCCGGGCAAAAGCGAGCAATGGCTGATGGTGCAGTGCACGCCGGAGGCCCACCTGTGGTTGGCGGGCTCGGACGAGCCCTGCGCCCTGGCCGAGGTGAACATTTACGGCGCGGCCCCCGCCGACGCCTACGACGCCCTGACGGGCCGCCTGACGGAGATCCTGGAAAGCGTGCTGGACGTGGACGCCTCCCGCGTGTACGTCAAATACGCCGAGACCGAGTACTGGGGCTGGAACGGGCACAACTTTTAACAACGGCGCCGCGGTTTGTGAAAAACTGCGGTGCGGGAAGCAGGAAAGGGCCGCCCTTGGCGGTCCTTTTTGTGCTACGGGAGCGGAAAGGTTCGTGGGCGCCGCTTGCATGGGGAACGTTCGCGCGCGCCCCCTCATCCGTCTGGCGCGAAGCGCCAGCCACCTTCCCCCACCGGGGGAAGGCAACGCGGGCGGCGTCCCGCCGCCCTGCTACTACTTCCTAACGTCTTTACGTCAGCGTAAAGCTTCGTTGTTTTTCCGCGAAAGCAAGGAAAAACAAAAGCCTTCCCCCGGTGGGGGAAGGTGCCGAACGAAGTGAGGCGGATGAGGGGGCGCGCACAAGCGTTTCCTTTTCTCCGTAGCGGCGGCCATTCGCCGCCGTTCTGCGCACCGGCAGCCGCTCCTACCGCGCCTCCACCACCGCAAACTCCAGCGTGCCCCTTGCGGCGCCGTTCACGATCAGCGTGACGGCGTGGGGGCCGGGATAATGCCTGCGCGTGCTGGCGTCGGCAAAGGAGTGCGTCCGGGTGTACGCCCGCCGCTCGTTTTTCTTCATCGCCAGCTCCGAGAGCTGGAACACCTTGCGGCTGCGCCGGCCGCCGGCCTTTTGATAATCGACGGCGTATTCCAGCCGCACGCGGGTGTCCGCCGCGGCGGTGACGGCGAAGGAAAAGGCGAGCGTCCCCCCGATGGGCACCACCGCCGACGCCAGCGCAAAGCCCTCCGCCGCCACCAGCTCCGCCCCGGCCAGCCCAAACAGGGCCAGCGCCTCCGGCACGCCCTGTTTCAGCAGGGTGCGGCACCCGTGCTTGACGATCCAATCGGTCTCCTTGCTGCTGCCATACCACCGCTTGGCGGTCTCCAGCACCCGGTCCGGGTGGTCCTTGGCGACATCGTTGAGGTTGTTGGCGACGCTTTTGCGCACGTAGGCCGAGGGGTCGGCCTTCAGCTGCTCCAGCAGGGCCAGCACGGGGGCCGGGTCCCGCTGGAAGCTGGGCAGGGCCTGGCCCCAGGGCAGCCGCGGGCGGCAGCCCTCGCTGGCCAGACGCCGCACGTGCTCGTTTTCATCCTGGGCCCAGGCGCACAGCTGGTCCATCATGCGCGCCTCGTCCCGCAGCAGAAAGGCCCGCACGGCAAATTCCGCCGAGGCGTAGGGCGTGTACCGCGCCAGCGCCGCCATCGACAGCGCCCAATCGTCCGGGTCCTGCCCGTAGACCTCCACAAAATCCGGGAAGCACAGCAGCGTGAGGCCGCCCTCCCCGGCGGGCGCCGCCGCCAGCACCCGGTCCAGGACGGCCAGCGCCTCCCCGTACCCGGCGGGCAGGGCCGCGCCCAGCTGCAGGGTGACCTTGCGCACCCGCGCCTTCAGGCCCAATTCCGCCCAGTCCCCGTCCAGCACCCCGCGCACGAACGCCTTTGCGGGGAACGCGGGAAACGCCGCCCGCAGCCGCGCCGCCAGGTCCTCCAAAGACTGTTCGTTGTAGCACTCTTTCAGCAATTCCGCCACCGGTTTGTCCCTCGTTTCATCAAATTTTTTCTCCGTCCAAAACGGCCAAAACAAAACGATCCCGACCTTCAAAAGCCGGGATCGCCCTTTGTTCTTTACAGCTCGATCTTGCCGTACAGCGGCAGGTCGGCCACGTCGTTGATGGTCTCGCTGCGCTTGGGGGCCACGGGCGCGGCGCCCGGATCGCGCGGGGTGTTGGCGAACTCGCGCTCCGGCACGCTGGAGCGGGGCGCGCGGGCCTCGCCGCGCTTGCCGCCATTGCCGGAAGGACGGCGGTCGCCGCGGTCGTTGCGGTCATGGTGGCCGCCGCGTCCACCGCGGGAGGGGCCGCCGCGGCGGTCGTCCCGCTGGGGACGGCTCGCGCGGGCGGCGGGGTCCGTGGACATGATGACCACGCGGCGGGCAGCGCCCTCGCCGGTGGGCTCGCTCTTCACGCCGCCGATCTTGCTGACAGCGGCGTGGATGATGCGGCGCTC
>CATXYA010000336.1 GCA_958403605.1 uncultured Oscillospiraceae bacterium | reverse complement strand
CAGCACATGTAGTTCCTAAAATAAGGGATTTATATGAAAAAGAAGTTAAAAAAGGTGTTTCTTTGTGCCACAATGCTGATGCTTTCCTTGGCCTTGTTTACAGGCTGTGCCAAAAAGCTGACGATCGATTTTCCGTTTGGACAAAGAACGGGGACCTATGAAGGAGACCTGCAGGACGGGGTCCCGAACGGACACGGAAAGTTTACGACAAAAAATGCGGACGGCGACGGGTGGTACTACGAGGGCGAATGGAAAGACGGGCATTTCAACGGGGAAGGAGCCACCGTGTGGGACAGTGGACAAGTAGAACGCGGCACCTATGAAAACGATGAATTGGTGCCCTTGTCAGCAGAGGAGTCCCAGAAACTCTTTATTACCCCCAAAGAATACCTGTCACATTGCGTGACACTGTATGGAAAAATATTCGCAGGCCCGGATTATTATGAAAATGTATTTCAGCTGATGCTGTATGGCGACCCCCAAAATTACGGAAAAATGTTTTATGTATACTATAACACGGGTGAAGAGGCCTTTGATCAGGGACTCCAGCAAGGGGATGTTATAAAAATAACAGGAATTTTAGATAACGCGGTAGATAAGGATGGCAACTTTGTGGACATGCCCTTTGTCCCGGTGATCGGGGCCAAAAGTATCGAAAAGGTCGACTATACGGAGGCCTTTTCAAAAGCCTTAAAAACCGCCGAAAAAACACAGTCCAAAACACAGTATGGCTATCAGATAAAAATCGACCGCGTGGAATTTGCTGAAAGTGAAACGCGGGTCTATATGACGGTCGTGAACCAAGGCAGCGGCGAGTTCAGCGTCGGCACCTATGGTGCAAAAATGATAAAAGACGGTGTACAGTATGAAACGCAGTCCAATTTCACAGCGAACTATCCGCAACTATCTTCTGATATCGTGCCCGGAGTAAAATCGGAAGGCGTTTTAACATTTCCGGGGCTTCCCGACCTAAATGGAAGCGTACGGTTCATTTTTGATACGTATGCCGATTCCTCTTGGGAGAACGATGAAGACCTGAAGCCGTTCGAGTTCACAGTAGAGATTCCAAACGAATAAAAGAAGAGGACGGATACCAAAGCGGTATCCGTCCTTCTTCGTTTCTCAAGCCTCGTCCGCTCACTTTTTCGCCCGGCGGGTGGCGCGGTTGGGCGTGTATTTCTGGATCTTCACACCCACGCGGCGGCCCTGCTCCTCCATGGCAGCGCTGATCTCATCGCACAGGTCCAGCAGCTTTTCCAGGCTGCTCTTCGGCCCCAGCAGCCGGTTGCAGGTGTTCTGGCCGAACACCTCGTCGATGAACGCCATCATCGCGCGGCAGCTCTGGTCCAGATAGGTGATGTAGTCGGCAAAGCCGGTGGCGGTGGTCAGGTCCTCGGGCGGCGGCGCGATCAGCGCGCTGGCCGCGTTCAAAGCCTCGCCTGCGGCGGTGTAGCGGCGCAGGTCCTCGGGGGAAGTCAGGTCGAAATCCAGGTTGTTTCCATTCACAGTGATCATGAGTAATTGCTCCTTTCAAAATTAAAAAAGTTATTTGAAAAAGCCGCAAAACCGCGGCCTTTCCGCAAAAATAAAGCAGGGGCGTTCAAAGCGCCTCCGGCGCCGCCTTGTCCGGCGTCTCTTGCGCCAGGGCCTTGGCCTCTTCCTCGGCGTAGCCTTCAAATTCCACCAGATAGCGCCACATGGGGAATTTGCCCGCCGTCACATACTGCCAAAACAGCTGCTTGCGCTGGGCGGGGTCGTTGACGATGGAATCGTCCCAGCTGTAGGCCGCGGTGTATTCCCCCGCCGGGGCCAGCCCGCCCAGGGTGGCCCACACGTCCATGGCGTACAACAAATCGTCCAGCGCGCTTTCCAGCGCCCGCTGGATGTCCCGCACCGCCGAAAAGCTGCGCTGCTTGCTGGCGCGGATTTCCTCGGCGGTCTTGTCCACGTTCTGCGGGTCGGAAAGGGTGCCGTAAGCCAGGCAGCACTGAAACTCGATGCGCTTCAAGATGTTGTTGAAGCCGTTGAACAGCGGCGTGTCGCGGATGGCGGGGGAGAACACGTCCATGCGGTTTTCCAGCCCCGGCACCAGCCGGTACAGCCGTTCGCGCCCCGGCGGCAAGATGCGCCCGCCCGCGCCGTCGGCCTTGAACAGCATCTCGTCGGCGTGCACGGCCAGTTCGGTGCCGCGGTACTCCCACAAAATGCGCTCCCATTGCTCGTCCGCCTGGCGCATCAGCGCCACCGCGCGGGAATAGCCGGACACGCCCACGGGCGACCCCGGCTCGATGGTGTTCGCCAACGGCACGCGGAAGCAGCCCAGCAGCAGCCGATCCACATGGCGGATGACCGTCACCGGCTCCAGCGCCGCCCAGGCCTCCACACGCCGCAGCGGCACGGGCTGGCCCAAAACGCCGTCGCCCAGCAGGGCGGGCGCGGCAAAGGCCCGGTTCTCGATGACGCAGCCGTCCGCTTCCAAATGGTGGTATTCCAGGCGGCGGTACACCGTCGCCCCCCGCACCGCCGTCTCTAAAAACACCGCGCCGCACAACCGGCCCGTGCTGTCGAAGGCGATGGGGTAGAATTCGTCGGCCCGCACGAAGTCCACGGCCAAGCCGTTCCCACGGGGATAGGGCTTCAGCGCCAGCGCCCCGCCCGCGATGCCGGCCTCCACCTGGCGGCGCAGCTGCGCGCGCACGGGCGCCAGCTGGCGCGACAAAAATTCCCCCCGGCCCCGGCCCGTCACCGTCATCTCGCTCTCCACCGTCACCAGCCGCGCCAACTCCCCGGCAATGGCTGCGGGCAGCGCCAGGCTGCCGCCGTGTTCAAAAAGGTCCATCCACTCCGCCACCGCACCGGCCATCCGGCTGCTCATAGCGGGCTTGACGCCCAGCGCGTCACTGATCGTTGTGATCGGGAACATCGTATTCCTCACTCTCTTTCAAAAATGTGTTCGAACCGGCGGTGCCCCAAAAGGGGCATTGCCGCCGGCACTCTTTCAGGTTGGCGCCGTTCCGCCGCCCTGGGATTCCAAAAGGGGCTTCGCCCTAAGCCCCTTTTGCGGGGGGTAAGTTTCCGGGCGCCCCCTCATCCGTCAGCCGCGCAGCGGCTGCCACCTATCTCCGGCCTAAGAGCCGCTGCTGCGCAGCGGTTGGCCTCCGAAATGCGCCTGCGGGCGCGATCCCCCACCGGGGGAAGGCGATGCTGTCCAAACTGGGCTTTGCCCAGTTTGGCAAACAGCATCCCTGCAAGGCCGCCCCAAGAACGGAGTGATTGGCTGGCGGTGCCGTCCAAGAGCCGTTAGGCGATTGGAGCACGGCACC
>CATXYA010000335.1 GCA_958403605.1 uncultured Oscillospiraceae bacterium | reverse complement strand
CTGGACTTCAACGTCTCCAAGGTAGCGGAGTATTTGGGCATGAACGTGGCGTATCTCTCAAAGCTCTTCAAGCAGCAGACGGGCATCGGCCTGCTGAATTACATCAATGGCCTGCGGGTCAAGTATGCCAAGCAGTGCATTCTGCGGCAGCATATCTCGGTGGCACAGGCCGCTCACGAGGCGGGCTTTGAAAACATCAACCCGTTTATTCGCATCTTCAAAAAGTATGAGGGGACGACCCCCGGCAGTATTTCTGAAGAGCGGTAAGGGCACGGCAAACGGAAAGAGTGGGAAAGTAGCCAAAGCTTTCCCGCTTTTTTTGTGCCAATTCCCAAGCCTTTTTGACAAAATAATGATAGACAAAAAAATGGAGATACCAAAAAAATGTGAAAATCAAACAAAAGAATACCACACAAAAAACTAAAGATAGAACTTTTGACGGACGTTTGTTAGGATGAAACCGTCGAAAGGCTCCGGCGCAAATGCCGCCGGGCCAGCGAGTGAAATGAAGAAGAAAGAAGGTCATGGAACAATGAAACGGTTTTTGGCAAGTATCCTGGCATGCGCAGTAACGGCTGCGGCACTGGTGGGCTGCGGAGGCGGCGCTTCCAGCAGTGCGGCGGCGCCTGGGTCGTCGCCGGCTTCCGGCGACGGCAAAACGGTCGGCACCGCGACGTCCGTCTCCTGGTGGATGGATCCCCAGAACCTTTCGTCCAACCAGTGTAAGTCCTTTGGCGATTCCTTTGGCTGGCAGGCCTATGAAAAGAATGTGGGTGTGGACATTGAATGGCAAGAGCCGGCCAGCGGCCAGTCGGCTGAACAGTTCAATCTGATCATTGCCACCAACGACCTGCCCGATATTATGTATTACAGCTGGGGCGCTTATCCCGGCGGCCCGGACGCCGCCATCAACGACGGCAAAATCGTGGCGCTGAACGATTATATCGAACAGTATGCGCCCAATTTGAACGCCTACCTGAATGCCCATCCGGACATCAAAAAAGAAGTCACGACGGACTCGGGCAACATCTACTGCTTCCCTGGCGTGTACACCTACACCAGCCAGGACAGCGATGTGTGGCAGGACACCATCGACCGCGAGCCTTACGCCGAGAGCTTCATCGGCCTGGTGGTGCGCAAGGACCTGCTGGACAAGGCGGGCCTGGACGTTCCCGTGACGGTGGACGACTGGTACGAAGCACTGAAAGCGTTCAAAGATATGGGCATCAAATACCCGATGTCCTGCCAAGCCACGTTCTTGACGCTGGCGCAGAGCTTTGCCACCGCCTATGATATCACGGTGCCTGTCGTGGGGATGGACATGGGCAGCTCGCCCGCGTTTGTGGTGCAGGAGGACGGTACCATCGCTTACGGCCCGGCACAGGACGGCTACCGGGAATACCTCAGCTTTCTGAATAAGCTGTACGCCGAGGGCCTGCTGGACCCGGATTTCATGGTGCAGGACCGCACCACCGAGCAGTCCAAGATCCTCAACGGCGAGGTGGGGGCTTGGGTGGAAATGATGCCCGCGGGCCTGGGCAATCTGCGCAACCAGATTCTCGCGGAGGACCCGGACGCCGAGTTCTATCCCATCGGCGTGCTGAACCCTGTGGCCGAAGAGGGCCAAAAGCTCATCTATAAACAGGGCAACGCGCCCTATATCGGCTCCGGCGCGGCCATCACCACCTCCTGCGAAGATATCGCCACCGCCTGCAAGGTGCTGGACTACGGCTGGAGCGAAGAGGGCAACCGTTTGCTCAACTGGGGCATCGAGGGCGAGAGCTATGAGTTTGTGGACGGCTGGCCCAAACTGACCGATCAGATCATCCACAACGATCTGGGCCTGGCACCCTCCGAGGCGTTCAGTAGATACCGCAACCTGAACGGCCCCTACCCTATGGATCATACCCAGCGCCTGGAATCCAAGCGCGATTATACCCTGCAGGAGGGGAACGTGGACGAAAACCTGAAATCGCTGGACCTGTGGTCCTCCAGTGAAAACGGTACGGTACGCGCCGGCCTGCCCTCCACCACCATGCTGACGGAGGAGGCCTCCCAGTACGCCAACGCCTACAACGAGCTGTCCACCTACGTGTCCGAGATGTTTGCCAAATTCGTCATGGGCAACGAGCCGCTGGACAACTTCCAGAAATATCAGGAAAACTTGAAAGCCCTGGGCCTGGACACCGTGTTGGAAATGCAGACGACGGCCCTGGAACGCTACAACAACCGCGTGAAATAAATTGAAATGATCGACTGGCGCGCCCCCTAAAATGGGGGCGCGCTGTCAGAAAGGAGGAGAGCCGATGCGTAAATCGACCTTGACGCTGCGGGACGTCAAAAAGGATCTGGTGAAAAACAAATGGATCTATCTGATGGCGATCCCGGTGATCGCATTTTACATCTGCTTTTCCTATATCCCCATGACCGGCATCCAGATCGCCTTCAAAAACTTCAATTTTGGCCAGGGCATCTGGGGCAGCCCCTGGGCGGGCCTGACCCATTTCATCAGCTTCTTCAACGGGCCGTATGCCTGGCGCGTCATCCGCAACACGCTGCTGCTCAGCTTGTACACCATTCTCATCTGCTTTCCGGCGCCCATCCTGTTCGCGCTGCTGCTCAACGAGATCAAAGGCAAGCTTTTTAAGCGCACCATCCAGACGGTCAGCTATCTGCCGCACTTCATCTCCCTGGTGGTCATCTGCGGCCTCATTAAGGAGTTCACCCAAAGCACGGGCCTTATCAGTACGCTGCTGGCCTTTGTGGGCGTGACGCAGGAGACGATGCTGCAGGACCCCGAGCGCTTCCGGGCGCTGTATGTCATCAGTGACCTCTGGCAGACCATCGGCTGGAGCTCCATCATTTACTTAGCGGCCCTGTCCGGCGTGGATCCCACGCTGTACGACGCGGCGGCGGTGGACGGCGCGGGGCGGTTCCGCCGCATTTTACATGTCACCCTGCCTTGTATCCTGCCCACCATCATCATCATGTTCATCCTGCGCGTGGGCCAGTTCATGAGCGTGGGGTACGACAAGATCCTTTTGCTGTACAACAGCAGCATCTATGAGACGGCGGATGTCATCTCCACGTTCGTATACCGCAAAGGCATCGTGGAATCGAACTTCAGCTTCAGCGCTGCCGTCGGGGTCTTCAATTCGCTGGTCAACTTTGTGCTGGTGGTCGTTGTCAACAAGATCAGCGCCAAGGTCAGCGAGACCAGCTTGTGGTAAGGGGGGGAGCACAATGATCGAAAAAGAGACGATCGGCAGCCGGGTGTTCAATGCCTTCAATTACATTTTGATGGGCGCGATCGGCCTGGTCTGCCTGTATC
>CATXYA010000334.1 GCA_958403605.1 uncultured Oscillospiraceae bacterium | reverse complement strand
CCCGGCGCCTCCCCGATGAACAAGACCTCGGCCTGCGGGTTGCCCATGCCGAATACGACCTGGGTGCGCGTTTGGCACAGTTCGCATTTTTCACAGCGCAGGCAGGTTGCTTTCAGTGTTTCAAAATCCATGGAAATGCCCTCGTTTCTCTTTTTCTCGAATCAATTATACCACATTCCTCTTGCAGTTTATAGGTTGACCCGTTAAAATAGAAATGAGCGAAGCGCCGCCGCCCACTTCTAAGCGGCGCAAGATGAGAAGGAGAGCAGTGAAAATGGAAATTTTAGTAGAAACTTCCGCCCGTCATGTCCATGTGACCCAAGAGACGCTGGAGACTTTGTTTGGCAAAGGCTATCAGCTGACTGTTAAAAAAGAGCTGTCCCAGCCGGGCCAGTTTGCCTCTAATGAACGCGTGACCGTGGTCGGCCCCAAGCGTGAGCTGGCCAATGTGTCCATCCTGGGCCCGGTGCGCAGCGCCGATCAGGTGGAGCTGAGCGCCACCGACGCGCGCAGCATCGGCATCAGCGCCCCCGTGCGCGAGTCCGGCGACGTGGCCGGCTCCGCCCCGTGCAAGCTGGTGGGCCCCGCCGGGGAAGTGGAGATCGCGCAGGGCGTCATCGTCGCCAAGCGCCATGTCCACATGACGCCGGAGGACGCGGCTGCGGCCGGCCTGCAGGATAAGCAGATCGTGAAAGTGGCCTGCGGCGGCGAGGGCCGCAAGCTGGTGTTCGACGACGTCGTCATCCGCGTGCGCGGCGATTTCGCCACGGCCATGCATATCGACACCGATGAGAGCAACGCCGCGGGCGGCCCCTGCAAAGGTGAGATCCTCCAATAAGTTTTCCTGTCCAGCGCGCCCGATTGCCGGTTGCAATCGGGCGCGTTTTGTATTATAATAGAAATGTTCCGGACAGGCAGATGTGTGCTGTTCGGCATGCAGAAGGCGGGCCTTGTGCGACAGGGCTCCATGAACCATGTCAGGCGGGGAACCGAGCAGCATTAAGTGGCTTGCTCCTGTGCGCCGCAGGTCACCTGTCTTCTGCATGCCCAGCGGCATACCGGGCGGTTACCGCCGCCTGTCCTTTTTTGTTGTGATCGCTTGGAACATATCTTTTGCCGCCGGGCGGCGGAAAACGGACCGGGGCCGGAACCAGCCCCCAAAGAAGGAGGACTCCAACCATGTATCGCGCCCTGTACCGGAAATGGCGTCCGCAGACGTTTCGCGACGTCGTCGGCCAGGAAGGCGTCACCACGGCCCTGAAAAACCAGCTGCTGCATGATAAAGTAGGCCATGCGTACATGTTTACCGGCACGCGCGGCACCGGCAAGACCACCTGTGCGAAAATTTTCGCCAAGGCCGTCAACTGCCCCAACCGCGACGGCGCGGACCCCTGCGGTGTGTGCCCCATCTGCAAGGGCATCGACGACGGCAGCGTCATGGACGTGGTGGAGATCGACGCGGCCTCCAACAACGGCGTCGACAACATCCGCGATCTGCGGGACGAGACCGCCTATACGCCCAGCGAGGGCAAATATAAAGTATATATCATCGACGAGGTGCACATGCTCTCCACAGCGGCCTTCAACGCCCTGCTGAAGATCATGGAGGAGCCGCCCAGCCACGTCATTTTCATTCTGGCCACCACGGAGATCCACAAGGTCCCGGCCACCATCCTGTCCCGCTGCCAGCGGTACGACTTTACGCGCATCTCGCCCAAGGATATCGAAGAGCGTCTGCTGTATGTGGCCGGGGAAGAGCACATCGCCTTGACGCCAGGCGCCGCCGGGCTCATCGCCCGTTTGGCGGACGGCGCCATGCGCGACGCGCTTTCCATTCTGGATACCTGCGCGGGCGTCACCAATGAGGTGGACGAGGCAGTGGTGCGCCGGATGGCGGGCGTGACGGACAAAAGCTATCTGTTTGAGCTCTCCGCCGCCATCGCCGCGCAGGACGCCGCCAAGGCGCTGGCCCTAGTGGCGCAGCTGCGGGAAAAATCCATCGACATCAAGCGTCTGTGCGACGAGCTGATCCTGCATTACCGCAACCTGCTGCTGGGCGGCGTGCCCGGCGCGCAGGATCTGCTGGCGGGCGTCAGCGACGAAGAGGAGCAGCGGTATCTGGAAGCGGCCAAGACCGTGCCCCAGGCGGCCGCTGTGCGCGCCATCCGCACGCTGTGCGAGGCGCTGGACAAAATGGGCAAGGGCACCGACGCCCGCATCGAGCTGGAATTGGCGCTGTTCCGCCTGTGCCAGCCCGAGCAGCAAGCCGCGGTGGCGGTGGCCACGGCTCCGGCGGCAGTTCCCATGCCGGCTGCACCACGGCCCTTTGCGGCGGCGCCCGCAGCACCGGCCGCCGGACAGAGCGCCCCGCCGCCCATGCCCCAGCCGGCGGCTTCCGCCCCGGCCCCTCAAAAAGAAGCGCCGCCTGTGCCCGCGGCTGCGGCCGTCCCTGCTGCGGCGGTCCCCGCAGCGCCTAAGCTGGCCGCCCCGCCGCCGCTGGCGGAGGGCACGGCGGAAGAGCTGTTTGCCCCTTGGGAAGCGGTCATCCAGGCGATGGCGGAAAAAGACCAGCTGCTCTACGTCAACATGAAGGGCACCAAAGCCTACTATGACGGCAAGCGGGTGCTCATCGACGGCAGCGACCTGTTTTTGGAATACATGCGGCGCAACGAATATTCCGCAGACCTCATCAAACAGACGATCGCGGAGATCACCGGGGCGAAATACGCCATCGGCCCTTATCAAAAGAAAAAGCAGCAGCAGGAGCGGCAGCAATCCGCCGAGGATATGCTGGACCTGCTGGCGCAGAACGGCGTCGACGTGATCTATCAAGACGAAAAAAAGGAGAAATGAACCCATGAAAGCAAGACTTCCGCAAGGCTACGGCAAACAAAACATGAACCAGCTGATGCAGCAGGCACAGCAGATGCAGGAGAACATGCGCAAAAAGCAGGAGGAGCTGGAAGCTGCCAGCTACAGCGTCACCTCCGGCGGCGGCATGGTGGAATTGACCATGACCGGCAAGCATGAAGTGACCAGTCTCAAGATCAACCCCGACGTGGTGGACCCGGAGGAGATCGACATGCTGGAGGACCTGGTGGCCGCGGCGGTCAACGAGGCGGTGCGCGTGGTGGATGAAAGCGCAGAGCAGGAAATGGCGGCGCTCACGGGCGGCATGAACATCCCGGGCCTGGGTTGAGCGCAATGGCCTACAACGCGGCGCCGCTGGAGCGGCTGATCGAACAATTCGCCAAGCTGCCCGGCATCGGGCGCAAGGGCGCCACCCGGCTGGCCTATCAGGTGCTGGGCATGGAGAAAGAAGAGGCGCTGGAATTTGCCCG
>CATXYA010000333.1 GCA_958403605.1 uncultured Oscillospiraceae bacterium | reverse complement strand
CGTCCAGGATGGCCACGTCGAAGGGGCCGTCCTCCTGGAACAGCGTCAGCGCCTGCTCGGCGCTGGCGGCCTCGGCCGCCTCATAGCCCGCCATGCGCAGGTTCAGCGCAATGACCTCGCGGATCGCATCTTCGTCTTCCACTACCAATATTTTACGCATGCCGTTTCCTCCACATCCGATCACTGGAATACCCGGACGCCCCGGGTGATGAGCGCGGCGTCCGCCGCCGGGCAGGTGTCTGCAAAATAGGCCACCATCCGGCTCTCGCCGGAGCGGGCCAGCTCGATGTAATTGCCGCTGTTTTCGCCGCTGGGAATGGTGCGCACGGTGAACAGCAGCTCGTCCGTTTCCGCGTCGCGCAGCTGCCAGCTGTTTTCCAGGGTGCCGTCGCTGACGGCCACCTGGTCCCGCCAGCTCAGCGGCAGGCGCAGAAAGACGCCCAGCGTGGCGTCGAAGATGCCCCACTGCGCCAGCGGGTCCGTCGCCAGATAATTGTTCCAATCCACAAAATACAGCCGCCCCGCGCTTTTTTCCGTGCGCAGGCTTTGGGTGACCACCGGCACGCACACCACCCCCAGGCCCGTCAAATCGGACGCGGGCAGGTTTTGCAGCGTGCGGGTGGTGGCCTCCACCACCTCGTCCACCTGGCCCATGGGCCAGGCGTACAGCCGGTCGTCCAGCAGGCACAGCACCTCGTTGGTGCTGCCGCCCGCCGACAGCACGCCGTCCACCACCAGGCCGCGGCGCTTGCCGTAGTACGTGGTGGCAAGGCCGGTGCATTTGGCAATGGATTCGTGCAGCTCTACCGTCTGCACCGGGGCCAGCCTGCCGTCCCGCGCCAGCAGCAGCTGCAGCGCCGCGGGGGTGCCCGGCTGGGCCGGCGTGGGCACCAGGGCCAGCTCCACCGCGCCGTCGCCGTTCATATCCGCAGCCAAATACTGCTCATAGGCCTGCTGATAGCCGCTCTGCAGCACGCCGTCCTCGTAGGTGTAGACGGCCAGATATTTTTCCGCCAGATTGGCGTTGGCAAAGCCCACCACCAGCTGAAAGCCGCCGGGCACCATATGCACCAGCTCCACGCTGGCCACCTCGGTGGACAGGCCCTCGGCCTCGCTGGCCACCTGCCAGGCGTCCTCGCCGGGCTCCAGCACCGCCAGGTGCACGTTCTGCCCCTTTGATTCCGTGGTGTACAGCACCGCGGCCTCGCCCACGCCGTCGCCGTCAAAATCGGCAAACAGGAAGGGCGCCATCTCGTCGCCGCCGCGGGGATATTTCAGCTGCAGCGTCTCGCCCAGATAACTGTTGAGCGCCGCCTGCACGGCGGACTGCAGGGCGCTGGGCTGCGGCGCGCGCAGCAGCTCCTCCACATTGCGGCCCGTAAAATTCCCCTCGGAACAGCCCGCCAGGGCCAAGGCGGCCAAAAGGGCGGCGCAAAGCCGTTTTGCTCGTCCCAACGCCTTCCCCTCCCTCCGGCGGTGCTATTGTAACATAAAATTATGAAAAAACAGTTACAAATAGTATAGCACACCAAAGGCATTCACACAAGATAGATGCCGATGTCCATAATGAGCGTGCCCACGCACAGGCCGCCCACGGCCCAGGCGCGCTTGCCCGTGGCAAAGGCCTGGGGCATCAGCTCGCTGAACGAGACGTACAGCATCACCCCGGCGATGAGCGCGATCAGCCCGTTGAGGAACAGCGGCGTCAAAAAACTGCGCAGCAGCGAAAAGGCCAGCAGCGCGCCCGCGGGCTCGGCCAGGCCGGAGCCGAGGGCGTACAGCGCGCCCTTGGCGCGGCTGCCCGTGGCGTAGTACACCGGCACCGAGATGGCGATGCCCTCGGGGATGTTGTGCAGGGCGATGGCCATGGCCAGCGCCGCGCCCAGCGCCGGGCTGGCGTAGCTGGTGAACAGCGTCAGCACCCCTTCCGGCAAATTGTGCAGTACGATAGCCGCCGTGGTCACCATGGCGCTGTGCAGCATGCCGGGCGCGCCCTCCGGCGCGGGGCCCTGGGTGGCGCGGTCCACCTCGTCCGGGATGCACCGGGCCAGCGCCAGCGCCACCACCATGCCCATGGCGCACAGGCTGGCCGACTGCACGGCCCCGCCCAGGCGGCCCGCGGTCTCCGCGTACGTCTCCACGGTATGGGGCAGCATGTCGGCCAGGGACACCGCCGTCATGACCCCGGCGGCAAAGCCCAGGCTGGCGGCCATCAGGTTTTCCTTGGGCCGTTTGAAGAAAAAGACCACCAGGCCGCCCAGCCCCGTGGACAGGCCGGCCAACGTCGTGACGGCAAGCGCGTAAAGCATATCCATTCCCCCTTGCCGAATAGATATGCGGGAAGACGTCCAGTTATTGCAGCGCGGCGATGCCCCGGCTGACGATGTTTTCCGTCAGCTGCGCGATCTGGGCCGGCGGCTGGGGCATGCCGTTTTCCAGCCAGCGCTGCAAAATGCCGATGCAGCCCCCGGCCACAAAGGCGAACACGTATTCATACGCCTCGTCGCGCCCCTCGAACACCTTGCGCCACTGGCCCAGGATGTGCTCCTTCACCACGGCCTCCACCCCTTCCACAAAGGCCATGTCCCCGCCCCGGCACAGCAGCACGCGGCACATGTCGGCATTGGCCGCCAGGTATTCAAAGATCTCCCGCATCGCCAGGCCCGGCTCCACGGCCAGGCGCTCCAGCGAAAAGCCCGCCAGCACCGCCTCAAAGCCGCTTTGCAGCTCGCGCTCCACGCTGTGCAGCAAGTCGTAGACGTCGGTGTAGTGCAGATAAAAGGTGCCGCGGTTGATGTCGCACACCTCGCACAGCTCCTTCACCGTGATGTCCTGGATGCTTTTTTCCTCCATCAGCTGTGCCAGCGCCCCGCGCAGCTGGGCGCGCGTTTTGCGCACGCGCCGGTCCGTTCCCTTTGCCATAAGCACTCCTTCATGAAAAATTCACAAACGATAATCGACATTTTTGGAAGTTTTGTCGATTTATCCTCAAAATTGTCAGGGTTTGCCGATTGTGCAAACCGGTTTTTTCTATTATAATGAAGAAACGCATCATAATCAACACCGCGTTCATTAAAAGACACGGTTTAGGGAGTTAGAATATGTCCGAACATTTCGTCATTTTCGACAACGTCTGCAAATATTACCAGATGGGCGAGACGCGCATCGCCGCGGCGGACCACATCACCTTCACCATTGACAAGGGCGAGTTCTGCGTTATCGTGGGGCCGTCGGGCGCGGGCAAGACCACGGTGCTCAACATGCTGGGCGGCATGGACACCTGCGACGAGGGCCGCATTTTCCTGGACGGCAACGAGATCAGCGCCTACGGCACCAGGCAGCTGACG
>CATXYA010000332.1 GCA_958403605.1 uncultured Oscillospiraceae bacterium | reverse complement strand
GCAACTTTGCCAACAAGCTGTGGAACGCCGCGCGCTTTGTGATGATGAACCTGCCCGAAGATTTTGCGCCCGCGCTGCCCGCCTCGTTGACCCTGGCGGACAAATGGGTACTGTCCCAGTTGAACACGCTGGTGAAAAACGTCACGGAGAACCTGGATAAATTCGAGCTGGGTCTGGCCGCGCAGAAGGTGCAGGATTTTATTTGGGATGTGAACTGCGATTGGTACATCGAGATCGCCAAGCTGCGGCTGAACAGCGAGGACGCCGCCGAGGCGGACAGCGCGCGCCAGGTGCTGGTGAGCGTGCTCATTCAGGCGCTGAAGCTGCTGCATCCCTTCATGCCCTTTATCACCGAGGAAATTTACACGGCGCTGCCCGGCACCGCCGGGACGCTGCTCACCGAGCCCTGGCCCGTGTATGAGCCCGAGATGGCCTACGAGGCCGAAGAGGCGGACTTCCAGAAGGTCATGGACCTCATCAAGGCCGTGCGCGTGATCCGCAACGACATGGGCGTACACCCGGCCAAGCGCACCAGCATGACGGTGGAGACCGCGGACGCCGGACCCTTCCAGGCTGGGCAGAGCTATCTGGCAAAGTTCGCCTTTGCGGACGAAGTCTCCTTTACTGAAAAGTACACCGGCGAGACGCAGGGCACCGTGCAGGTGGTCACCCACGCGGCCCGCGCGTTCATTCCAATGATGGAGCTGATCGACCGCGACAAGGAGCTGGCGCGGCTGGCCAAAGAGCGGGCGAACTGCGAGAAGGAGATCGCCTCCGCGGCGGCCAAGCTGGCCAACGAGGGCTTTGTGGCCAAGGCCCCGGCGCCTGTGGTACAGAAGATTCGCGACACCCACGCGGCCGCCCAGGAAAAGCTGGCGAAGATCGAGGAATCCATCGCGGCGCTGGGCTGAGGGATATCCCACAAAAGGGGCCGCGCTGCGGCCCCTTTGCTGCAGAAGGGAAGAATAAGATGGAACTGATGATCCGCCCGGTACGCGCCGGGGATGCGGCGGCAGTGCTGGCGTTCTCCCGGTGTATCGGCGCCGAGACGCGCAACCTCACCTTCGGCCCCGCCGGCATCCCGCAGACGTTGGAACAGGAGACTGCCTATTTGACCGCGCTTGAAACTTCCCCCGACGTGTGCATGCTGCTGGCGTTTGACGGGGACGAGCTGGCGGCCACGGTTCAGGTGGCCCGCATCTCGCCCAAGGCGCGGCTGGCGCACCGGGCGGGGGGGGCGGGGAGGGTCAAAGAGAGCCATTGGGGCTGTGGCATTGCCACACAGCTGCTGACCCAATGCCTGGAAAAAGGGCGGGCCATGGGCTGTACGGTGTTGGAGCTGGAGGTGCTCACCACCAATGCGGCGGCCATCCGCCTTTACGAAAAGCTGGGCTTTCGCGCCATCGGCCGGTACGACAAGTTTTTCCAGTACGGGGACGGCACCACGGCGGACGCGCTGCTGATGAACCGCTATGAATGAGTGCACGGCCTGCCGCCCTGCGGTGGACCGGGTCAAAGAACAAGGATCGGGGAAAGATAGAATGAAAAATTTCGAGGGCAAGCGTCTGGTGATGATGCTGGGCGGGCTGGTGGTGCTGGCGGTGGGCATCGCCCTGTTCCGGCTGCCGAGATACGGCAACGACCCCTTCACGGGCATGTGCTTTGCCATCAGCGACACCTTCGGCGTCTCGCTGGGGCTGGTGGAGGTGTGCGTCAACAGTGCGTTGTTTTTGCTGATGCTGGCCCTTGCGCGGCGGCGCATCCACATCGGCACGGTGCTCAACACCTTCTGCCTGGGATATTTGGTGGACTTTTTTGTCCGCCTGTTCACGTTGGGCGGCTGGCCCCAGGGCCTTTGGCTGCGCACGGTGCTGTGCGCGGCGGCACTGCTGGTCACCAGCCTGGGGTGCAGCCTCTATTTTACCGCCGACCTGGGCGTCTCGCCCTATGACGCGCTGTCCTTCATTTTAGACGCGCATACGCCCATGCCCTTTGCGGCCTGCCGGGTGCTCACCGACGCGGCCTGTGTGCTGGTGTGCGCCGTGTTCCACGGCATTATCGGCGTGGGCACCGTCGTCTCGGCCTTCGGCATGGGGCCGGTCATCGCCTGGTGCAACCGCAGGATCAGCGAACCCCTATTGGGAAAGGAGCGGGCAAATGCAAATTGAAGAAGCCATTGCCTGCATAAAAGCCGAGGGAAAAAAGTCTAGGTTTTCCTGACCGCTAGATTTGACAAAGGAGAAAAAAAGATGAAGAAACCTTGCTTCGGATCAACAAGGTTGGCTGCAAGCTCTCGCAATCCCCTTTCTACCACCTTCCGTGCACGCGATCCTATGATTGACGCTTTGAAAGCAATCGGCATTGTGAGCGTTGTGATCGGTCATGTCAGCGAGGAGTGGATGCTCCCTATAAAAAACTTTGTTTATACCTATCATTTGATGATCTTCTTTTTTACCGCAGGGCTTTGTTTCAAAGAGGAATATGGACAAAAGCCCCTCCACTTTTTTTGGAAGCGACTCAAACGATATTGGCCGCTTTACTTTGTAACTAATGGGGTCTGTATTTTGCTGCACAATTCCTTTGTGAAGTTAGGGCTTTTGCGGCCACAAATCGCAGTCTATTCGGGGGAGCAGATCATCCACAATCTCATAAGGGCTGCTTTTTTTCTCCAAAATGAAGAACTGTTAGGCCCGATATGGTTTATGGCCCCCTTCTTGCTGGCAGAAGTCCTTTTTTGCCTAATTCTTTGGCTGGGCAACCATCTATGCAAAATAAAAGGTTGGGTAGTCGCGCTGATTGCAAGCGTCTTGTGTGGGGCTTTGGGGACGATGATGATGGTGAGGCCTCGTCCGTTGTTCGATCGAGCTTATCATTGCAATGTGGCCCTTTTGGGCATGGCGGTTTTATGCATGGGGTTCCTTGTAAAACCTTTATGGGGAAAATTGAAACAAAAGATTCGAGGCTGGATGTGCCTTCCGGCGGGAATCGCCTTACAGCTGACGTTAGCTTTCGGCTTTGGGCGGATCGAATTGTCACGGCATGAAATTATGCAGCCTCCATTTTTGTTTTTTCCAATAACATGTGTGGGAATCATTTTTACAATCTCGCTAGCAAAGTTATTGGTGAACTGTCGTGCTGAAAATTTTTTGACGGGGATAGGAAAGGAAAGCCTGTATATTATGACTTTCCATTTTGTCGTATTCAAGCTGATCGATCTGCTGTTTGAGACGTGTACCAGAATGCCGCGGCAAATTGAAAGCGGATTTCCTTGCGCCTATCCGGCAACTTTATTTCCGGTCTATTACCTCTTAGGAGTGGCGCTTCCGTTGGGAAGATGATGGGTGATGCG
>CATXYA010000331.1 GCA_958403605.1 uncultured Oscillospiraceae bacterium | reverse complement strand
ATGGTTGAAACGCTGCGGCGCCGCCTTGCTGGCGGCCGCACTGCTGTTGTCAGGATGTGGAAAGGCCCCGCAGGGGCAGGACAGCCCCACGCAGCCGCTGCAGGCGAAAGGGCGCTTTGTGGAGGAAGAATTGCAGGTGACGGACGGCATCCACACCGCCGAAAACGGGATGCTGTACCAGACGCCCTCCGGCGCGCTGGTGGTGCTGCAGACGGGAGAGGAGGCGCCGGGCCGCTGGGATTCTGAGGACGGCGGCAAGACCTGGCGGTATACGGACATCCCCTGGGCGGCGGAATGTGAGCCGCTGCAGCGGCAGACCAATCTGGCTGTGGAGGAAGACGGCTCGCTGCTGGTGGCCACCAACGACCCCGCGCTGTACCGTGTCAGCCCGCAGGGGGAAGTTGCTCCGCTGGATATCAAGGAGCTGGAGGGCTTCGCCCCGCCCATAGAGGTGGGCGAGGGCATCCTCCACGCACAGGTGAGCGGGCTGACTGCGCTGGCGGACGGCGGCTTTTACCTGGAGGTAAACGGCTACTATATGACGGAATCCTACACCTATCTCGGCACGAAAGACGGCGCCAGCGCAGGGATCTACAATGCCGACGGCACCCGCCGGAAAATGCTGTCGTCACCGTCCTACGGCATGACGATCCCCGCGGGGGATGCGCTGCTCAGCCTGGACTGGGAGGAAAAAACAGTGACGGCTTACAGTGCCGCCGGCGAGGCAAAGGAGCCCCGCAGCCTGCCCGCCAGCCTGGAGGCCACAGCGGCCAGCGCGGACGCGGAGGGGAACCTCTATTTTTTCAACAGCCGCGGGGTCCAGCGTCTGGCGGCGGGCAGCAATGTGCTGGAGATGGTCCTGGACGGCGAGACCTACAGCTTCGGCACCCCGGTCATGACGATCCTGAGTCAAGTGGCGGTGGACGCCGAGCATTTTGTCCTCACGCTGATGGACCAGATGGGCCAAGGACGCTTTTTCCGCTATACCTATGACCCGGAAGCCGTTGTGGGCGAGAGCACCACGCTGCGGGTATGGGCGCTGGAGGACAACGACGCGCTGCGTTTGGCGGTCAGTGCCTTCCGCCGCCAGCACCCCGAGGTGAAGGTGCAGCTGGATTTTGCCCTGGCGGCGGGCGGTGTCACGGTAGACGACGCCGTGCGCACGCTGAACACGGAGTTGCTGGCGGGCAAGGGCCCGGACGTGCTGATCCTGGACGGCACACCGGCGGAGAGCTTCGCCAAAAACGGTCTGCTGGCCGACCTGTCGACCTACGTGGATCCTGCGGCGCTGTACGAGCCGTTCCGCAAAGCCTTTGAAACGCAGCAGGGCATTTTCTATCTGCCCGCCCTCTTCCACATGAATGTGCTGGCGGGCAAGGCGGAAGACCTGGACGCCAACACCGGCCCGGCGGCCCTGGCGCAGCAGGTGGCGGACGGCCCAGAAAAATGGAATGCGGAAGAGGGGGATAACTACACGGCCCCGCTGCCGGAGGACCGGCGCCCGACGGCGTTCTTTGAAAGCTTGGATTCGCTGTTCGGCCTGCTGTGGACCTCGGGCGCGCCCGCCGTGCTGACGCCGGACGGCGTGGATGAGGCGGTACTGGAATCGTTCCTCACCGCCTGTAAACAGATCAGCGACCACTGGGGCCTGGCGACGGGACGGGAGAATCAGTTCGCGATGGGCTTCGGCAGCAACACCTTATTTTACGACGTGCCCAACGAGCTGGTGTGCTATATGGCGGACAGCGCCCGGCTGGGAGCGGCCCAGGTGGAAAACCTGCCCGTGCTGGATTACCCCGTGCAGTTCCACTTCGGCGCGGACGGCATGCCCGTGGCGGACACCGGCACGCAGCTGCGGCTGTTCCCGGGCTTTGCCGAGGGCGCGTACCAGCCCGTCCTGCTGGCGGGCATCAGCGCCTCCGGCACGCAGCAGGAGCTGGCGGGCGCCTTCGTGGCCGCCATGCTGGGCGAGGGTGTGCAAAACCAGGCGATGCCCACGGGCATGCCCACCACCAAGGCGGGTGTGGCCGCGCAGATCGCCCGGGAAAATGAAAAGTATGCCGACCAGCTGGCGGATGTGCCGGAGGAGACGATGCACGGCTACTATATGGCGGACGCGGAAGGGCTGATCGCCGGGCTGAAGACGCCGGTGCTGACGCCGCGCACCGTCACCGAGACCGTGCGGGAGGCCGTGGGCAGCTATTGCTCCGGCAGTATGACGCTGGAGGAGGCCATGGCGGCCATCCAGTCGGCCACCAACCTGAATCTGGCGGAACAAAAATAAGAAGCGCTCTGGAAGCGGCGGCATGGGGAGACCCATGCCGCCGCTTTTTGCCCTAGGGTGTATCTGAAAAGTGCCCAACGCCGCCAATTTCTACAAAAAAGGGCCCTGGCTGCGTTGCTCAAACTTGCAAGCCACCAAGGCTTGCCGCGTTTTCGCGCCTTGCCAAGTCCCTTTTTTGCGAAATTTTCGGCATTCTTCACTTCTCAGATACACCCTACAAGCGTTAAAAAAATAAGGTTTCCAGTTGCCATTTTCCCGCACTTCGACTAAGATGGAATCAGAGAGTGTAACATTAGCGGCGGCGGGGCGCCAAGGAGGAAGCCATGAAGCAGAAATTCAACGACGCGCAGATGATCCGCGAGGTGCTCAGCCGGGCCAAAACGGGGCTGTGGATCATCGAGCTGGAACAGGACCATCCCCCGCGCATGTACGCGGACGAGACGATGCTGGAGCTGCTGGGCCTGGCCGTGCACCCGTCCCCCGAGGCGTGCTACGAGCACTGGTACAGCCACATCGACCCGGCGTTCCACGACGCGGTGCAGCAGGTGGTGGCGGAGATCCGCGCCAAATCCTTTGCGGAGGTGCAGTACCCGTGGGCCCACCCGGCCTGGGGGCAGATCTATGTGCGCTGCGGCGGTGTGCTCAGCCGGCAGGAGCCGGGCCTCATCGCCATGAGCGGCTATCATCAGAACATCACCGATATGGTGAGCCTGTCCCGAGAAAAAGAGCGCCTCAAGACCAGCAATGAAGAGCTGCTCAACTCGCTGCACAATATGTTTTTCTCCCTGTACCGCCTGGACCTGGACACCGGCTCGGTGATCCCGCTGCGCGTGCCGGAGGACCAGGCCTATGTGGGCGAGATGTCCTATGAGGAATTTGTGGGCCGGTATGCCGGGCAGCTGCTGCACCCGGAGGACCGGGACGATCTGCAGGCGACCTTCCCGCTGGAACAGCTGCGTGCATGGGAACGGACGGGCGCCCAGCAGTTCAGTCGGGAATACCGCCGCCGCTTCGGCGCGCAGTACCGCTGGGTGTCGGTCACGTATTATTTCTGCAATTTGAAGGGCCGGC
>CATXYA010000330.1 GCA_958403605.1 uncultured Oscillospiraceae bacterium | reverse complement strand
CCCCATAGCCGCCGTCGTCTTGCCCTTGCCATCGCCCCAATAAAGATGGACCAATCCCTTTTCCATGGCGTACCTCCCGCAGCCGAATCCAGCTTATCCAGTGTACCGCAAACAGCGGCACAGTGTCAACGCCGGCTGTCTGTTTTCTATGCATCGGCCCTTTCGGGCCTCCTCGTTCTCCCCGTCCGGCGTTTACCAGATCCCCAGCAGGCTCTGCATCAGTAAGCTGACGCCGGTGATGCCGATCCAGCAGCAAAGCCCCAGCAGCAGCGGCTTACCGCCCGTTTTCACCAGTTTGATGAGGTCTGTGTTCAGCCCAATGGCGGCCATCGCCAGCACAATGAAGAATTTGCTGAGTGTTTTAAGGGGCGAAAACACCTGCGTCGGCACCCCGGCCGCAGTGGCGGCGGTGGTGATGACGGATGCCAGCAGAAACCACAAAATAAAAAACGGGAAGATCTTTTTGAAGTCTACCTTCCCCTCCCCTTGTTCCGCCTTGCGCGTGCGCTGGAATGCCAGCACCAGGGTGATGGGGATGATGGCTAAGGTGCGGGTGAGCTTCACAGTCACCGCTTTATCCAATGTCGCGCTGCCCAGGGCATACATGGAATCCCAGGTGGCGGCGGCGGCGGTGACGGAAGAAGTGTCGTTGATGGCGGTGCCTGCGAAAATGCCGAAGGCGTTTCCCGTGGTGGGGTCGAACCCCAGCGCCGCGCCAAAGGCCGGGAACAGCACCGCCGCCAATACATTGAAAAAGAAAATAACGGAGATGGCCTGCGCCACCTCTTCATCGTCGGCGTCGATGACCGGGGCGGTGGCGGCAATGGCGGAGCCGCCGCAGATGGAAGAGCCGACGCCCACCAGGGTCGAGATCTTGCTGGGGACATGCAGGACCCGGTGCAGCACATAGGCGATGACCAGGGAGGTGGTGATGGTGGCGACGATGATGGGCAGCGACTGCCGCCCGGTTTCCAGCACCACCGACAGGTTCATGCCGAAGCCCAGCAGGATGACGGCGTACTGCAGGATCTTTTTGGAGGTAAAGGTGATCCCGGCGCTGAACTTCCGTTTTTCTTTGAATCCCAGTGCAACAGCCATGCCGGCCAAAATGGCGAAGACCGGGCCGCCGATAATGGGAAACGCCTGGCCCAGCAGCCAGGCGGGAATAGCGATCAGCAAACAAAAGCCCACCCCGGGCGCAAACGATTTTACTTTTTCTACAGTTACCACAACAGTTCCTCTTTTCTTTTCTTGGATGCACCCGCGCGGTGTGAGTGCGGTCTCATTTTACCACCACCGATAAATAAAGAAAAATCACATCTCTTTATTTTTTGATAAAAATTTGTTATAGTTAAAGAAAAAGGAAAGCTGGGACCCACCATGCTGGATTTTCGGATGGATACTTTTTTGACGGTTTGTGAAACGATGAATTTTACCCGTGCGGCGGAGCAGCTGCGCTTGACCCAGCCCGCGGTCAGTCAGCATATCCATATGCTGGAGGAATACTATGGGCTGAAATTGTTTACTTATCAGGGCAAGCAACTGGCGCTCACCCCGGCGGGTTTTTTGCTGCGCAACGCCGCGCGCACCATGCGCCATGACGAAACCTACTTGCGGCAGGAAATGCAGGCGATGGCAGAAAAAGACCGTCCCTTATGCTTTGGGGCTACGCTGACAGTGGCGGAATTTGCCCTGCCGGAGCTATTGGCCGGTTATGTGCGGCTCCACCCGGAGCGGGATGTGCGGGTGACCGTCTCGAACACGCAGGACCTGCTGCATGGCCTTGACCACGGCACCCTGGATTTTGCCCTGGTGGAGGGCTATATCCCCACCGGCGATTACGCCTGCCAGCTATATTCCCAGGAGCCTTATATTGCCGTCTGCGCACCGGAATATCCGCTTGCGGTGGGACCGTGTCGGCTGGAGGACCTGCTTTCCAGCCGCCTGATCCTGCGGGAATCCGGCTCCGGCACCCGCAGCATTTTAGAGCGCTATCTCGACGCCCGCGGACTTTCTGCCCAGGCATTTGCCCGGCGTCTGGAGGTGGGCAACCTGGGGGCCATCAAAAGCCTGGCTGTCCGCGGCTGCGGCATCACCTTTCTCTATCAGCGGGCGGTCAGCCAAGAGCTGGCCGCAGGCACCCTGCGGAAGATCGCGCTGCAGGACCTGAAGATCGTTCATGACTTTGATTTTATCTGGCGCCGAGGCAGCATTTTTCAACAGGAATACGAGGCGGTGTTCCGGGAGCTGTGCGAAGCTGAGAAAATGCAGCCGGTCAAGCATCCGGAATAAAAGATAAAAAGCCGTGTGCCAGAAAAGATCTGACGCACGGCTCTTTGGTTGTGGCGGGCGTTTTACCGCAGCAGCGGCAAATTCCCGCTCAATTGATTGATCAACTTTTTGGGGCCGCACAGGCCGAGGCCCAAATAGGAGAAGTCGGCTTCCTCCGCGGCGGCGGCGTGCGCCTGGTATTCGTCATAGACATTGCAGCATTGGGCCACGTCGGAAAAATCGACGGTGACGACAGCGGCGAATTCCGGCTGGTAAAGACGCTGGCGCAGTTCCCGGATGCGCTCCCGGCTCGCCCGCAGGATGGGGACCGGAATGGCGATGATGCCGCGGTGTTCCCTCCCGCTTTTGTCACGCACATCAGGGCCGATGGTCTCCGGCACGTGCTTGCCCAGCGTGATGCCCAAAATACCCGCCGTGTTGGCCAAGATGCCCAGCGGGAGGGTCTCGTCCAAGATCATCACGCACTTTTTGTTTTCGATCTCCATGATCTATGCCACTTCCTCTGCTTATTTTTCAGGGGCGCTGCGGTTTTCGGAAAGGAACAACCCGGCCAAGGTCAGGCCAATGCCGCACAAGATCGGTGCCGTCAGCGTTTCCCGCAGGATCACCGCGGAGGTGACCGTGGTGATGACCGGGACCATATAGATATAGACACTGGTTTTCACAGAGCCCAGCACCCGCACGGCGAAATTCCACGTCACAAAGCACAGCGCGGAGGCCCCAAGCCCCAGGAACAGCAGGTTGGCGCTGTTTTCAAGTTGGGCAAACAGCCGCGGCTCCACGGAACAGCCCGTGGCGAACAGCACGGGGATCATGAACACCAAGCCATAGAAAAAGATGCGCCGCGTCGTCTGGATCGTCTGATAGCCAAACCCGCTGATCTTTTTGGAAAGCGTGGCGTAGGCCGCCCAGATCATGGCGGCGATGACCGCGAGAAGATCCCCCAACGGGTTCAGCTGCAAAGCGGCGGCGCCGCCGAAGCTGATGAGGGCGATGCCTGCCAGCGCCAACGCGAAACCGGCCAGGAAACGGGCGCCGGGGCGGCTGCCGCGCAGGAACAGCCAG
>CATXYA010000329.1 GCA_958403605.1 uncultured Oscillospiraceae bacterium | reverse complement strand
CCCGGTGGGGGAAGGTGGACGGCGTGGAACGCCGGACGGATGAGGGGGCGCCCGCAAACCCTTCCCTCCCTATCCGCAAAAAGGTGCGCGGACAAAAATTTAAGTGGGAAACTGGCGCGGAACGCTTGCGCTTTTTTGCCGTTTGCGGCACAATAGAGGGGAAAGAAAAGAGGGGACCGATTTCATGGCAAAACGTCCGGCATTCCAAGGCACGTTATTCACCGGCCCGCAGCTGCGGGCCCTCATTCTGCCGCTGATCGCGGAGCAATTCCTGGCCGTCACCGTGGGCATGGCCGACACGATGATGGTGTCCACCGTGGGCCAGGGGGCGGTGTCCGGCATCTCGCTGGTGGACCAGATCAACATGCTGCTCATCCAGGTGTTCGCCGCGCTGGCAACGGGCGGCGCGGTGGTGGCCAGCCAGTACCTGGGCCGGCGGGACCGGGAGCACGCGGTGGCCAGCGCCAAGCAGCTGTTCTATGTGGTGCTGGCCTGCTCCACCGTGGTGGCCGCGGCGGCGGTCATCTTCAACCGGCACATCCTGCACGGCATCTTCGGCAACGTGGAGCCCGCGGTGATGGAGGCCGCCGAGACCTACTTCTGGCTCAGCGCCCTCAGCTACCCGTTTTTGGCGGTGTACAACGCGGGGGCTGCGCTGTTCCGCAGCATGGGCAACTCCAAAATTTCGCTGGTGGCCTCGCTGATCATGAACGTCATCAACATCGGCGGCAACGCTATCCTGATCTACGGCTTCGGCATGGGGGTGGCGGGCGCGGCCACGGCCAGCCTCATTTCCCGCATGACGGCGGCCTTCATTGTGGTGGGCCTGCTGATGAACCGGGACCAGCCCATCTATTTCGACCGGCTGCTGCATCCCTGCTGGGACGGCGGCCTTGTGAAAAGCATCCTGCGCGTGGGCGTGCCCACGGGCTTTGAAAACGGCATCTTCCAGATCGGCAAGCTGCTGGTGGCGGGGCTCATCGCCTCCTACGGCACTACGGCCATCGCGGCCAACGCCGTGTGCAACAACATTTTGTCCATCCCCAACATCCCCGGCTCGGCCATCGGCCTGGCGGCGGTGACGGTGGTGGGCCGCTGTGTGGGCGCGGGCGACAGCGCCCAGGCCCGGGGCTATACCAAGCTGCTGGTGAAGCTGTCGTATCTCGCCATGACGCTGGTCAGCGTGGTGGTGCTGCTCACCTCGCCCTGGCTGGTGGGCTTTTACGCCATGCCCGCCGAGACCACGCAGCTGGCGATGACGGTCATCAACTTCGTGTGCCTCGGCGCCATTTTGTTCTGGACGCCGTCGTTTATGCTGCCCCAGGCGCTGCGCGCCGCCGGGGACGCCAAGTTCACCATGGTGGTGAGCATGATCTCCATGTGGACGTTCCGCGTGGGCGCCTCCATCGTGCTGGGCAGCTGGCTGGGCTGGGGGCTCATCGGCGTGTGGACGGCCATGGTGCTGGACTGGGTGGTGCGCCTCATCGCCTTCGGCCTGCGCTTTAAGGGACAGGCGTGGCTGAAGAAAAAGGTGATCGACAATTGAACGCCGCGGCCTTTGCCGAGGCGGGCTACCTGGTGGACCAAATCCGGGTGGAAGCGCCTTATGGGCGTTACCCCACGCGCAAAAACGGCTGCGGGTGGATCGCGGCCTATAACCTGTGCCGCGCGGCGGGCCGCCCGGTGGACGCCGAAGCCGTGCGGCGGGAGCTGGCGAAGGGGCTGTGGCTGGGCGGCGCTTTGGGCACGGGCCCGCTGCGCCTGCGCCGCTGGCTCTCCCGCGCGCTGGGGCGCAGGCTGCGCCTGGTGCGCCCCCAAAAGGGCGGCCCGGGGCCGGGCATTTTGTTTTACTGGGCGGGCGATGCCTTCCACTATGCCGCCTACCTGCCCGCGCCCGGCGGCGTGCGCTTCCTCAACGCCTGGACGGGCGCGGCAGACCCCACGCTGCCCGGCGCCGCCGCCCTGGCAAGGCGGACGGGGCGGTTTCTTCCCGCTTTTTGCCTGGTGTTTTGTTGATTTTACAGAGATTTTACTTTTTCCTGCCAGCGGATTTTACCTGCGCTCCCTTACAATACTAAGTAACAAGTGTGTAAAAGTGTTGTAAAGGAGCGTTTTTTGATGGACATCTTCAGCGTGTTTGCGCTGCTGGGCGGCCTGGCCCTGTTCCTCTTCGGCATGGACCTGATGGGCAAGGCCCTGGAACAGCAGGCCGGCAGCCGGTTGGAGGCCATTTTGGGTCGCCTGACGGGCAGCCCCTTCAAGGGCTTTTTGCTGGGGGCGCTGGTGACGGCGGTCATCCAGTCCTCCTCGGCCACCACCGTGATGGTGGTCGGCTTCGTCAACAGCGGCTTGATGCAGCTGCACGGCGCGGTGGGTGTCATTTTGGGCAGCAACGTGGGCACCACCATCACCAGCTGGATCCTGAGCCTGACGGGCATCGAGGGCGACAGCTTTTGGGTGCGGCTGCTCAAGCCCTCCAGCTTTTCCCCGGTGCTGGCCTTTTTGGGCATCGTGCTGTACATGTTCGCAAAAAGCGAAAAGAAAAAAGGCGTCGGAACCATCCTGCTGGGCTTTGCCACGCTGATGACGGGTATGCAGGCCATGTCCGCCGCTGTGGAGCCGCTGGCGGAGGTGCCCGCCTTCACGGCGCTGTTCACCCTTTTCCAAAACCCGCTGCTGGGCGTGCTGGTGGGCGCGGGGCTGACGGCCATCATCCAGTCCTCGTCGGCCTCCGTGGGCATTTTGCAGGCCATGGCGGCCACGGGCGCCGTCAGCTATGCCAGCGCCATCCCCATCGTGCTGGGGCAGAACATCGGCACCTGCGTGACGGCGCTGCTGTCCAGCGTGGGCGCCAACAAAAACGCCCGCCGCGCGGCCATGGTGCATTTGTACTTCAACATTCTGGGTGTGGCGCTGTTCTTCGGCCTGTTCTACGGCATCAACGCCCTGCGCCCGTTCCCCTTCCTGCATGACGCGGCCGACCCGCTGGGCATCGCCATCGTGCACACGGCCTTCAATGTGATCGCCACCGCCGTGCTGCTGCCCGCCGGACGGCTGCTGGAAAAAATGGCGGTGCTCACCATCCCCGACGCGCCGGAGGACAAGGGGCGCGAGCAGGTGGAGCTGCTGGACGAGCGCCTGCTGGCCCAGCCGGCCCTGGCCGCGGGCCGTGCCGATGACGTGGCGGGCCGCATGGCCCAGCGCGCCCGCAAAAGCCTGCTGCAGGCCATGGCCCTCACCCACCATTGGGATGAGACGCTGGCCGCGGAGGTGCAGCAGGGAGAAGAGCTGATCGACAGCTACGAGGACGACCTGGGCACCTATCTGGTGCGCCTGTCCCGCCAGCAGCTGACGGTG
>CATXYA010000328.1 GCA_958403605.1 uncultured Oscillospiraceae bacterium | reverse complement strand
AGCGCCATCCACTGAAATTTCGGCCGACAGGCTTTGGCAGGAGGGACCCGCAATGATCTTTGACACCCACGCCCACTACACGTCCCGCCGCTTTGACGGCCACCGGGAGGCCCTGCTGGACAGCCTGCCGGGCCAGGGCGTGTGCGCGGTGGTGGACTGCGCCACCGATCATGCCACCGCCCTGGAGAGCCTGGCGCTGGGCCGCCGGTACCCCTGGCTGTACACCGCCGCCGGCATCCATCCCGAGAGCCTGATCGAGGAGGACGCCTCCACGCAGACCCAGTACGGCGGCGATTGGCGCGCCGAGCTGGCGGCCATCCGGCCCCTGCTGGACGAGCCGCGGGTGGTGGCCGTGGGCGAGATCGGCCTCGACTACCACTGGCCCATCCCCAGGGAAGCGCAAACCGCGCTCTTTCTGGCCCAGCTGGACCTGGCGGAGGAAACGGGCAAGCCCGTGCTGCTGCATGACCGGGAGGCCCACGCCGACCTGTACGCCATTTTGAAGGAGCGGCGGCCCCGGGGCATTTTGCACTGTTATTCCGGCAGCGCCGACGACGCGGTGTGGCTGACGGGCCAGGGCCTGTACCTGGGCTTCGGCGGCACGGTGACCTTCAAAAACGCCCGCAAGACCGTGGAGGCCGCGGCGGCCTGCCCGCTGGACAAGCTGGTGTTGGAGACGGACTGCCCCTACCTGGCGCCCGAGCCCTTCCGCGGCCAGGAGAACAACTCGGCCTACATTCTTTATGTGGCCCGCAGGATCGCGGAGATCAAGGGCATTTCCGAGGAGGCCGTGCTGGACGCCACGGAGGAGAACACCCGGCGGCTGTTCGGCCTGTGAGCCCCGCCGTCCGCAGAGAAGGGCGGACGTATCATCAAAAAACTAGCGGACGCGCGGGCCACCCCCGCGCTTTGAGGAGGAACAAGGCATTGGAAGAACGACTGAGCAACTTTTTGACGGAGATCATCGACGCGGACCTGGCCGCAGGCCGCGTACAGGAGATCCACACGCGCTTTCCGCCCGAGCCCAACGGCTATCTGCACATCGGCAGCGCCAAGGCCATCTTCATCAACTGGAGCATCGCCCAGCAGTACGGCGGCAAGTTCAACCTGCGCTTCGACGACACCAACCCCTCTCATGAGGACGTGGAGTACGTGGACAGCATCCTGGAGGACCTGCGCTGGCTGGGGGCCGAGCCCGACGGCGGCATCTACTACGGCAGCGACTATTTCGAGCAGTGCTACCAGTACGCCGAGCAGCTGATCCGGGAGGGCAAGGCCTACGTGGACGAGCTTTCCCGCGAGGAGATGCAGGAATACCGCGGCCAGGACGCGGGCAAGCCCTCCAAGCCCAGCCCCTGGCGGGAGCGGCCCATCGAGGAGAACCTCGAGTTGTTCCGCCGCATGCGCGCGGGTGAATTTCCCGACGGCACCAAGACGCTGCGCGCCAAGATCGACCTGGCCAGCCCCAACATGAACATGCGGGACCCGGCCATCTACCGCATCATGCGCGCGCACCATCATCGCCAGGGCGACGCCTGGTGCCTCTATCCCCTGTACGATTTCGCCCATCCCATCCAGGACGCCATCGAGGGCATCACCCACTCCATGTGCAGCCTGGAATTCGAGAACCACCGGCCTTTGTACGAGTGGGTCATCGACAACCTGCACCTGGGCCCCTTCCCCATCCAGCGCGAATTTGCCCGCCTGAACATGACGCACACCGTCATGAGCAAGCGCTATCTGCGCAAGCTGGTGGAGACGAATGTGGTGGACGGCTGGGACGACCCGCGCATGCCCACGCTGTGCGGCCTGCGCCGCCGCGGCTACACGCCGTCCAGCATCTTTGAATTCGTGCGCAAGGCGGGCATCGCCAAGGCCAACAGCCTGGTGGACAGCCGCCTGCTGGAGAGCTGCATCCGCGCCGAGCTGGACCCGGTGGTGCCCCGCCGCATGGCCGTCACCGACCCCATCAAGCTGGTGATCACCAATTATCCCGCCGGCAAAACCGAGTATTTCACCGTGGTCAACAACCCCAAGGACGAGGCCATGGGCACGCGGGAGGTGGCGTTCACGCGGGAGCTGTGGATCGAGCGCAGCGACTTTGCCGAGGTGCCGCCGCCCAAGTTCCAGCGCCTGAAGCCGGAGGGCGAGGTGCGCCTGATGAGCGCCTACATCGTCAAGTGCAACGAGGTGGTGAAGGACGCGGCGGGCAACATCACCGAGCTGCGCTGCACCGCGGACCTGGAGACCCGCAACGGCATGCCCGCCGACGGGCGCAAGGTGCGCGGCACCATCCATTGGGTGAGCGCGGCCCACGCCGTGGACGCCGAGGTGCGCCTGTACGGCAATCTGTTCACGGAAGAAAACATGGGCGAGCTGCCCGAGGGCAAGACCTATGACGATTATCTGGACCCGGCCTCGGTGCAGACGCTGCCCCACGCCAAGCTGGAGGCCAGCCTGGCGGACGCAAAGCCCGGCGAACGCTTCCAGTTCGTGCGCATGGGCTTCTTCACGCCGGACGCGAAGCACCCCGGCGCCTACAACCGCATCGTCACGCTGAAGGACAGCTTCGCCAAGGCCCTGCAGCAGAAATAACGGAGTTTCGGGGCGGCCGCACAAGGCCGCCCTTTTTTCGCCGGGGACGGCGGCAAAGAAGGGAGGACGCGCCATGACACAACGGGAAAAGACCTGCTGCTTCACCGGCCACCGCAGCCTGGACGCGGCGCAGCGCGCCGCCCTGGCCCCGGTGCTGGCAGACACGGTGCGCCGCCTGGCGGACGAGGGCGTCGTTTACTTCGGCGCCGGGGGCGCGGTGGGCTTTGACACGCTGGCGGCCCAGGCCGTGCTGCAGGTGCGCCGCCAGCGGCCCGAGGTCCGGCTGATCCTGGTGCTGCCTTGTCCCAACCAGCCCCGTGGCTGGCCCGCGCGGGACGCCGCCGTGTACCAGCGCATCAAGGCCCAGGCGGACAAGGTGGTGTATATCAGCCCCAGCTATGTGCCCGGGTGCATGCAGCGGCGCAACCGCCATTTGGTGGACCACAGCGCCGTGTGCGTGGCCCACTGTGAAAAGGCCACCGGCGGCACGGCCTACACGGTGGATTACGCCCGGGAGCGCGGCCTGCGGGTGATCTTGGTGTAGGGCACGTGGGGGCTTGTGCGGGAGGGCAGGCGCGCGGGCGCCCCCTCATCCGCCTCAAAGAAAAAGGTGGCACCTATCTCCGGCCTAAGAGCCGCCGCTGCGCGGCGGTTGGCCTCCGAAATCCCCCAGGGGACTTTCTCTTGGCCCTGCGGGCCAATTCACCTTGTGCGCCTGCGGGCGCGATCCCCCACCGGGGGAAGGCGGTGCTGTCCGAGCCGGGCTTTGCCCGGCTTGGCGA
>CATXYA010000327.1 GCA_958403605.1 uncultured Oscillospiraceae bacterium | reverse complement strand
GCTGCAGATCTATTATTACAACTACAATATGCAGCCCAATCTGGGCGTTACGCTGACGGTGGTGCTGCTGGCGTTCACCATCGCCATCATCCTGCTGCAGAACTTTGCCTTGGGACGGGGGGAAACGTCGTGAAAGAGAAGAAAGTGGAACGGCTGACGGCCAATCTGCTGCTGCTTGCCATCTGTGGCGTGATGATGGTCCCGGTCTATTTTCTCTTGAACAATGCGCTGAAACAAAAGGAGTTCATCTACAAAGCGCCCATGGTGCTGAACGCGGAAAGCTTTACGCTGGAAAATATCACAAAAGCCTTTTCCCTGATGAAATTCCCGCAGGCCGCGCTCAACAGCACGGCGGTTTTGGTGCTCTCCTGCGGCGGGCTGATCCTGCTGGGCTCGCTGGCCTCCTACGCCATCTCGCTCAGCCGCAGCGCCTGGGCGCGCAAGCTGTATGTAGTTATTGTGGCGTTGGTGACGGTGCCCGTCTCCTGTGCACAGATCCCGCTGGCGCGGGAGCTCTCGGCGTTGGGGCTCATCAATACCTGGCTGGGTACGTCCCTGGTGTACGTCGCCTTTGGCCTGCCGTTTGCCATTTTCATCTTCACCGGCTACTCGCAGAGCATCCCGGGCGAGATCTGGGAGGCCGCCGAGATCGACGGCTGTGGCCCGCTGCAGTCTTATGTCCGCATCTACATGCCGCTGATCAAAATGACCACGGCCACCATCATCATCATGCGCGGCTCCTATATCTGGAACGATATTCTGGTGCCGCTGATCACCATCAGCACGGGCGCGCAGCAGACGCTGCCGCAAAAGCTGGTCTCCTTCGCCGGGGCCAACGTCTCGCGCTGGGAACTGATGTTCGCCGCCACGCTGCTCATCTCCCTGCCCAACCTGATCTTGTATCTATGCCTGCAGAAAGTGTTCGTGAGCGCACTGACCGCGGGCGCGGTGAAGGGGTGAGGCAATGCCGCAGGTTTATCCTGTGCCCTGGGCGCCGCAGCCGGAAGAACGCCTGCTGTGCGAAGCGCCCAGGGCGCTGCTGGCGCACTGGTACCCGGTGCCGGGGAGTTCTTACCGCCCCGCGTCCTATGGGCAGCTGCTGCGCACGCCCTTTGCCCTCTACGTGCGCCTGGTGTGCGAAGAGCCGGCCCCATACGCCGTGCAGCGCCTGCCCAACAGCCCCGTCTGTACCGACAGCTGCCTGGAATTTTTCCTGGAGCCGGAACCGGGCACGGGGCGGTTCCTCAACTTTGAGCTCAACGCCCGGGGGACGATGCTGCTGGGCCTCAATGCGGGCGGCGTTTTCCGCTGCCTCGATCCCGCGCTGCAGGCCGGATGCTTCCCACAGGCGGTCACGGACCCGGCGCGGGGCAGGTGGGAGGTGCGTTTCTGCGTGCCCGACACGCTGCTGCAAACGGTCTTTCCCGCCTGTATCCCGGCGCAGGCGGCGCGAATGCGCGGCAACTTCTACAAATGCGGTGACGCGGCTCCCCAGCCCCATTACGGCAGCTGGAATCCTGTCACCCGCCGTCCCATCGATTTTCACTGTCCGGAGTGCTTCGGAGATCTCTTGTTTGTAAACCAATAAAACGACCCTGTGTTATTTGGGGAAAGGAAGAATGGCCATGAACGATAAAGAATTATTTTCCTGGATCAAAGAGAACCTGTATACAGCGGTGGTGTGCGATATCCTGGATACCCTGGGCTACCGCCATCAGGCGATGCATCAGCGGCTGCGCCCCTTGGATGAGGAGCACTGCACCTTTGTGGGCCGGGCCCGCACGGCGCGCTGGATGGAAGTAGACTATTTCCAGCCAGACGACCCCTATGGCAAGGAAATCGAATTGATGGACTCCCTGCGGGAAGATGATGTGATCGTCCATTCTACCGACCATGCGGGTACCAACGCCCCTTGGGGAGAGCTGATGTCCACCACAGCGATGATGCACCGGGCTGTTGGCTGTGTGTGTGACAGTCAGATCCGGGACTGTGTCAAAATCAAAAAGCTGGGTTTCCCGGTCTTTTATACGGGAATCCGACCCTTGGACAGCAGCGGCCGCGGCCTGGTGGTGGACTATGACGTGCCCATCCAATGCGGAGACGTGCTGGTGAGGCCGGGAGAGCTGATCTTCGCGGATTTTGACGGCATCGTCGTGGTGCCCAAGGAGGCGGAGGCCGAGGTGTTCCGTTTGGCACATGAAAAAGCCGGGGCGGAAAACAGCACCCGGCGGGAACTGCTGGAGGGAAAGACGCTGCAGGAGGTCTACCAAAAATACGGTGCGTTGTAAGAAAAAAGCGGCCTCTTTCAGGGCGCGCCGCACATCGGGAAGGGAAAAACAATGCTGACGAAAAAGCGCATTCTAGTGGGCACAGGCGGACCGGACGGGATCCAAGTGCTGGAGGTGAGCCCGGATGGGCTGCTGACTGCGGCGTGCGGGGCTCCCGCCTGCGCCTCCTTCCTCGCCGCCGGGCCGGACGGGCTCCTGCTGGCGGGTGTTGAGGCGGATTCTTTTCAAAATATCCCGGGCGGTGGGGCCGTCAGCTTTCGGCTGGAAGACGGACAGGCACGGCTGTGCGGCGCGGCCACGGGTCTGGGGCGGGGCATCTGCCATATCGCGGCTGCCTCGCGCCGCGGGCTCGTCTTTGCCGCCAGCTATCCCGAGGGCAGCGTCGATGTTTTATCCTTGGGAAAAAGCGGGGAATTGACGCCGCTCCAGCGCCTGTGCCGCACAGGGGCGGGGCCGCATCCCGGGCAGACAGGCCCGCATGCGCACTGCTGTGTAGTGACGCCGGACGAAGAGACGCTGTACGTATGCGACCTGGGGACGGATGAGATCGCTTGTTATGCGCTGGATGATCTGCGGGACCAATGGGCCCTGCCGCTGCCGCCTGCCAGCGGGCCGCGGCATCTGGTGCTGGGCAAAGACTGCCGCTTCCTTTACGTGGCCTGTGAACTCAGCAATGAGGTGTTGGTGCTGCGTGCGGAGGACGGCGCGGTGCTGCAGCGGGTGGATTGCCGCCCGCAGGCGGGGACGTTCTGCGCGCTCTCCTCCATCCGCTGGCTGCCCGGGGAAAGCGGCCTGGCTGTGGGCTGCCGCGGGCAGGACGGCATCTGGCTGCTGCCGCTGCTGCGTCCCGGCGCATTGGGGCCCCCGGCGTTCTTTCCCGCGCACGCCCGTTCTCCGTGGGACGTAATGCCCTTGGGCGGCGGCTTGTTCGCGGCGGCCTTTGCCGACAGCGACCGGGTAGCGCTGGGCCGGTGCACGGCCAAGGGCTGGGAACCGGAGCAAACGTGTTTTGTCCGGCGTCCGACGTGCTTACTAATTGGATAGAGAAAGCGCTTGCACGCCCGCCAGGGGCATGCTACAATAAATTGGAAAA
>CATXYA010000326.1 GCA_958403605.1 uncultured Oscillospiraceae bacterium | reverse complement strand
AGGGCAAGGCGGCGTTTGAGACCAGCCGCATGGTGGACAGTGCGCGCAACGCCCGCGGCGAGATGGTAGGGCGGCAGATCGGGCGCAGCGTCCACAAGCAGAACATGGAGTGGGACGTGATGCCCTGCCAGATGTGGTGGGACCTGAACCGCTGGTTTGAAAACGGGCACTTCACCTTTTACTGCCACTATTTCAACCACAACCTGGGGCGATGGGACACCAAGCTGTTTTACCTGGGGGACGTGAAGACGAATCCGTTTTTGGTGGATCCGGAGACGGGCGAGCCCGCCTTTTACCGCGGCGCGAGCTTCAACGTCATCGACTGCGGCGTGATGGAGTGAGGGCGGCGCACGGACAACGGGGCAGCGTTCCATTTTTTGTTATTTGAGAGGAGGACATGCTGATGCAGCCGGTGAGCAAAGCTTACGTGCGCGAGATGCAGAAGCGCTTTTTAGGCGAGGCCGGGGTGCGCATCCGCTTTGGCGTGGTGGACGTGGACGCGGCCGCCACCATCGAGCGGCGGGCGGACAGCGGCCACGTGCTGTGGTCGAACCTGGAGACGCCCTTCTATGAAGAGGCGGTGCCGGACGCGACCTACGCCACGCTGGAGCCGGGGCGCATGCGGGCCGACGGCAGCCAGCTGGTGGCCCCCGCGCCGGGGGAGGCCCTGCTGGGCGAGGGGTACGTATCGGAGGCGGTGTCCGGCGCGGACGGCAGCTTCGCCGCGGCGCCGTTCATCCAATTACACTTTTCCAAGACGCACACCGCGCCGGGGCTGACCTTCGTGTTCGACCGCTCCACAGGCGACTACGCCAGCCGCCTGCGGGTGGTGGCGAAGCGCGGCGGCGCGGTGCTGCTGGACAAGATCTACACGCCCACGGCGGCGGACTTTGAGACGGCGGACGCGCTGACGCGCTTCGACGAGCTGACGCTGACCTTTTTGGCCACGTCCCCGGCGCGGCGGCGGGCGCGGCTGCAGCAGCTGCGCTTCGGCATCGGCATCGTGTTCACGGGGCAGAGCATTGCCAAGACCAGCCAAAAGATGGACACCGACCCCATCACCCGGCGGCTGCCGAAAAACACCTTCAACTTCTCGGTGGTCAACTTCAACCGCCTGACGGGCGATGCGGACGGCATCTACAGCCCGGACAATCCCGCTGGCATCTGGAAATACATCGACCAGCAGAACCCCATCGAGGCCGAGTACAGCCAGAAAATCACCAGCCCGCTGCTGTGGCGCGACGTAAAGCCGCAGCCGTGGGCGGAGCTGGAGCTGAACACCTGGGACCAGCTGTGTCACGGCGGCACCGTGCAGACGCTGAAGGCCGGGCGCTACTATCTGACGGGCCAGCCCACGGTGAACGGCCTCTTTGCGGATTTCAAGGCGCAGGACCTGCTGAGCTTTGCCGACGGCAGCTACTACCGGGGCGTCTACGCGCCGGATGGCCGCAGCCTGTACGACTTGGCCGAGGACGTGCTGCGGGACGCGGCGCTGCCGCTGGTGTTCGCCGGGGAGGACCCGTGGAAGCTGTGGGAGGGCTTGAAGAACATCAAGACCACGGCGCCGCTGCCGGTGAAAAAGCACAAGGACTGTTTACAGCTCATCGCCCACGCGGGGCGCTGCGCGCTGTACACGGACCGGGCGGGGTACATCTGCATCCAGCCCGCGCCCACGGCGGACACGGGCATCGATCTGGACTTCGGCTACATCCTGGAGGAGCCGAAGGTGACGAAGATCGCCACGCTGCAGGCGGTGGAGTGCAAGGCGTACACCTATTTCCCCGAGGAAAAGGAGAGCGACCTGCACAAGGGCACCTACGAGCTGGACGGCCTCACCACGCTGCACCTCACGTACAGCCTGGCCGAGGCGGCGGGGGAGAAGCTGGAGGCCGCGGGCGCCGAGGTGGTGGCGGCGCACTATTACGCCCGCGCGGCGGACCTGACCCTGCGGCCCCTGAACGGGCAGCAGAAGGCCACGGTGACGCTGCGGCTGCCGGGCTGCAAGCTGACGGACGCGGCCGCGGTGGTGCGCGCCGAGGTGGCGGACGCGGACGAGAACGGCAGCGTGGAGACGCTGGACAACCCGCTCATCACCAGCCGGGACGAGGCGCGCCGGACGGCGGAATGGGTGCGGGCGTATCTGCTGCAGCGCAGCACCTACGAGTTCTCCACCCGCGGCGACCCAGAGCTGGACCCGCTGGACAGGCTGCGCTTCGAGAGCCAGTTCCAACAGGGAGCGGACGCGTACAACCAAGGAATGGTGTTGGTGAACGAGGTCGCCTTCAACGGCGGGCTCACCAGTAAAATGACGGTCAAAAGGATGGTGGAGGAACCGTGAGACAATCGCAATACTACAAGCTGGACCTGCCGGAGATGGCGGACCCTGCCGACGTGGAGAACTTATCGGAAAACTTCGAGAAGCTGGACAGCGAATTACAGCGGCAGAAAACGGCGGACGCCGACCTGGCGGAGGAGGACAAGGCCATCCGCAAGGCGCTGGCGGACCACAGGAGCGCGGCGGTGCTGGGGCACCCGGACGCCAGCGTCACGGACGCGAAGCTGGGTCCGCGCAGCGTGGGCGGCGTACAAGGCCCTTTGCAGACGCTGCTGACGGCCATCGGCGACGCCATCAAGGCCGTCACCGGGGGCGGCGCGTGGAACGACAAGCCCGCCACGACGCTGAAGGACGCCAAGGCGCACATGGACGACGGCGTGCGGCACCTGACCGCCGCCGAGCGCACGCGCTGGAACGACACATACACGAAAGCGGAGACGGACGCCAAGGACAAGGCGGTGACGGACAAGGCCGCCGCCGACCACCAGGCGGTGACGGACGCGCTGGCGGCGCACGCGGGCGATAAGAACAATCCCCATGGTGTGACAGCGGCGCAGGCGGGCGCGTATACCAAGGCCGAGACGGACGCCAAGGACCAGGCCGTGGCGGACAAGGCCGCCGCGGACCACCAGGCGGCCGAAGAGGCGCTGGCGGCGCACGCGGCGGACGCGGTGCTGCACGTCACGGCGCAGGACCACGCGGATCTGGCGGCGGTGCTGATGCTGCTGTACGACATCGACTGCGGCACCTTCACGGGAGAACCGCTGGACCCGGTCACCCTGCACGGCGCCATGGCGCGGGCGCACCCGCTGCTGCATTTGGACGGCAACGTCCGGGACGGCGGCGCGGACGCGCGGACGCTGGAGGAGCACATGGTGGACCCCGGCGCCCACGGGAACCTCATCGTGGACGGGAACCTCAGCGGGGGGTGAGGTTTTGCGTTCTGCGGGGGAGGGTGCGGGAGGGAAGTCTTGTGGGCGTTCCTTTTTGGGAACGTTCGTGCGCGCCCCCTCATCCGTCTGGCGCGAAGCGCCAGCCACCTTCCCCCACCGGG
>CATXYA010000325.1 GCA_958403605.1 uncultured Oscillospiraceae bacterium | reverse complement strand
CCCGCAGATCACCCAGCGCTGGGTGGAGCATTTCCGCCGGGGCGGCAGCGGCTGTGTGGCGCTGTCCAGCAAGACCCGCGGCGGCGTGCAAAGCGTGAAAAAGGCCATCGACACCGAGCTGGCGGGCCTGCTGGCCCGGCGCGCGGAAAAGGGCATGGCGGGAGCCTCCGTGCGCATCATGGTGACGGGCATCCCCAACGTGGGCAAGTCCACGTTTATCAACAGCTTTGTGGGCGCCAGCCGCGCCCAGGCGGCGGACCGGCCCGGCGTCACCCGCGGCAAACAGTGGGTGTCGGCAGGGGAGTATGAGCTGCTGGATATGCCCGGCGTGCTGTGGAAGAAATTCGAGTCCGACACGGTGGCGGGCAACCTGGCGTTCATCGGGTCCATCAAAGACGATATTTTGGACACCGAGACGCTGGCGATGCACCTGTTGGCCCAGCTGCAGGCCACCCAGCCGCAAAGCCTGACCGACCGCTACCAGCTGACGGAAGAACAGCTGCAGCTGGACGCCTATGACCTGCTGGAGGCCATCGGGCGCAAGCGCGGCATGCTGATGAGCGGCGGCGTGGTCAACCTGGAGCGGGCGGCCATCATGCTGGTGGATGAATTCCGCGGCGCGAAGCTGGGGCGCATCTCGCTGGAACAGCCGGAGGACGCCTGATGGACGAGCGGTATTTGTTTGACGCGGAAAAGCGCGCCGCCTGCGGCGGCCTTTTATGCGGCGTCGATGAAGCCGGGCGCGGCCCCTTGTGCGGTCCCGTGTGCGTGGCCGCGGTGATCCTGGACCCGGAAGCTCCGGTGGACGGCGTCAACGACTCCAAAAAATTGAGCGAAAAAAAGCGCGAGGCGCTGTTTGCGGAAATTCAAGAGAAAGCCCTGGCATATCATGTGGTGTTGGTGGGGCCGGAGACGATCGACGAACTGAACATCCTCGGCGCCACCATGCTGGGCATGCGCCAGGCCATCGAAGGGCTGGCGGAAGTGCCGACGCTGGCGCTCATCGACGGCAACCGCTGCCCGCAGGCCGCCGTGCCCTGCGAGGCGGTGGTGAAGGGCGACGCCCGCTCCGCCGGCATTGCCGCGGCCTCTATTTTAGCCAAGGTGACGCGGGACCGGTACATGACCGGGCTGGCAAAGGAATACCCGCAATACCAGCTGGAAAAACACAAGGGCTATCCCACGAAGCTGCACTATGAGCTGCTGGACCAATACGGCATCCAGCCCTTCTACCGCAAGTCGTTTTTGAAAAAGCGCGGGTATGTGAAGTGAACCCGCGGCTGCTGGGCGCTTTTGGCGAAAGCGTGGCCGCCGCCTATTACCGGGAGCGCGGTTATCAGGTGGAGCGGGCCAACTACCGCACGCGCCTGGGCGAGGTGGACCTCATCGTCGCCAAAGAGGGGGCCTTGGTCTTTGTGGAAGTAAAGGCCCGCGGGCCGGGGGCGCTGGCCGCGCCGGGCGAGGCCGTGACGCCGCAGAAGCAGCGGCGCCGCTCCGCGGCGGCCAAGGCGTACCTGGCCTTGAAAAACTGCGCTGACCAGCCCTGCCGTTTCGACGTGGTGGAAGTCCGGGTGGACGAGACGGACGAACCCCATGTCCACTGCATCGAGAATGCATTTACGCTGTAGAAAAGGGGAGAGCACGATGGATTTTTTTGATCTGCACTGCGATACTATCAGCCGTCTGCTGATGGACGGCGGCAGCCTGGCGGACGCGCCGTTTCACGTCAACCTGCAAAAGGCCCGGTTTGACCGCTGGGCGCAGGTGTTTGCGCTGTTCATTTACGACGGCAAGGGCCCTGACGCCGCTTACGAGCTGTACCGCAAGGAGGCCGCTTGCTTTTTCAAGCAGATGGCGGCGCACAGCGACTGCATTCAGCAATGCCGCACTGCGGCGGATCTGGACGCGGCCTTTGCCGCCGGCAAACACGCCGCCATTCTCTCGGTGGAAAACGGCGCGGCGCTGGGCGGAAAGCTGGAGCGGTTGGAAGAATTCCAGCGCGACGGCGTGCGGCTGCTGACACTGACCTGGTTTGGAGAGAACGAATTGGGCTTCGGCAGCATGGCGGGCGGCCCGTTGAAGCCCTTTGGGCGGGAGGTGCTGGCGGCGCTGCCGCAGTACGGCATCGTGCCGGACATTTCTCATCTCTCTGATGAGGGCGTGGCCGAGGTGTTCAGCCTGTATGAGGGGCCGCTGGTGGCCACCCATTCCAATGTGCGCAAGGTGACGGGCCACTGCCGCAACCTGACGGAGGCGCAGATCCGAGAGGTCAGCCGCCGCGGCGGGCTGATCGGCCTCAACCTGTGCCGGATGTTCCTTTCGCCCAATGCCGAGAGCGCCGGCTGTGAGGATGTCTACCGCCATCTCAGCGCCTTGCTGGAGTTGGGAGCGGAGCGCACCGTCTGCTTCGGCACCGATTTTGACGGCACGGACGTCCCGGCGGACATCAACGACCTGGCCGGCATCCCTCATGTCTACGAATATCTGCTGCAAAAAGGCGTGGACGAGGCGCTGCTGCGGCACGTGTTCTTTGAAAACGCCCGGGATTTTTGGCGCAGGACTCTTTAAACGCGGGGAGGACGAAAAAAATGGAGTATACCAGTACGCGCAGCAGTGCGCTGCAAGCCAGCGCGGCCGAGGTCATTGTGCAGGGGCTGGCGCCGGATGGCGGGCTGTTTGTCCCGCGGGAGTTCCCGCAGATCGATCGCCGGGCGCTGGCGGGAAAGCCCTATCCCGAGGCGGCGGCGCAGATCGTGGGCGCCTTCCTGCCCGAATACAGCGCGGATTTTCTGCGCACCGCAGCGGGGGAGGCCTACGCCTCTTTCGGCGGCAAGGCGGGGGCGCTGCGCCCCGTAGAACCGGGCTTTGCGGCGTTGGAGCTGTGGCACGGTCCCACCAGTGCTTTCAAGGACTATGCCCTGCAGCTGATGCCCAAATTGCTGGTGGAGGGCAAGCGCCTGCTGGGGCGCACGGAGACCACCAAGATCCTGGTGGCGACCTCCGGCGACACAGGCAAGGCGGCTTTGGCGGGTTACGCTGGGCTGCCGGGCATCAAGATCGCGGTATTTTACCCCGACCACGGCACCAGCGAGGTGCAGCGGCTGCAAATGGCCACCCAGGCGGGGGACAACGTGGCGGTGTTTGCCGTGCGCGGCAATTTTGACGATGCCCAAACGGGCGTCAAGCGCGCCTTTGGCAGCAAGGAGCTTGCCGGCGCCCTGGCGGCGCGGCAAGAGCGGCTGTCCAGCGCCAACTCCATCAACTGGGGGCGCCTGGTGCCGCAGATCGTCTATTATTTCTTCGCCTACGACCAGCTGGTGCGCTCCGGCACCGTGCAGGATGGGGAAGCAGTGGATTTCTGTGTGCCGACGGGCAACTTTGGGGATATTCT
>CATXYA010000324.1 GCA_958403605.1 uncultured Oscillospiraceae bacterium | reverse complement strand
GCCACTCCCTCCGGGCCAGGTGTGCTGGCCATCGTTTGGCTGGTGGGGGCGGCGTTGCTGGCTGTCTATTTCCTGGCTTCCCATGCCGTCAGCCTGTGGCGGTATCAGGCCTCGCTGCCCTTTGCCCACCCCATGGTGGAGCCTTGGCTGCAGCGGCAAACTCTGCGCCGCCGGGTCCGGGTGCGCAGCTCGGACCAGATCGCCTCGCCCCTCACCTATGGCCTGCTGCGCCCGGTGATCCTGCTGCCGTCGGCGATGCAGCGGGAAAGCGAGGAGACGCTGGCCTTTGTTCTGGCGCATGAGCTGGCGCATATCCGCCGGTTCGACCTGCTGCTGAAATGGGGCCTGGCGGCGGCGCTGTGCCTGCACTGGTGGAATCCGCTGGTGTGGTTGCTGTATCTGCTGGCGAACCGGGACATCGAGCTGGCGTGCGATGAGGCGGTGCTGCGGCGCTTTGGGCGCACCGTGCGCGGCACTTACGCCTCGGTGCTGCTCTCTATGGAGGAAAAACGCGCGCCGCTGGCGTCCTTCGGCGCTGCGTTCAGCCGCGCGCCGCTGAAACAGCGCATCGTCGCCATCATGAAGGGACGCCCCACCACGGTGGCCGGGGCCGCGCTGGCAGCAGCGGCGGTGTTGGTGGTAGGCGTGGTGTTCGGCACGGCCGCGCCCGCATCCCCGCAGGCATTGCCATCCACCCAAGAGGCGCAGACCGTGGTGCAGGAATTGACGCTGCAAAAAGGCGATGCCGCCGCGCGGGAGCTGTCGTCTCCGCCGTCCGAGGACGACTATCACAAGCTGATGGAGAAGCTGCGGCCGGAGGGCTGGCAGGACCTCTCCATCGCCGCGTTCAACCGCCGCGTCTACGCCGTCTTCTCCGGCGAAGAGGGCTCCTTCGACTGGGGCACCCTGTATGAGCGGGTGCTGATGAATTTGAAGGAGAGCGATGCGGACGCCGTCTTCCTGCGCAACACCGTGCAGACTTCGCTGGCGGAGTACACGGCGCGGCTGGAAGAGGTCTATGACCGTGAGCGCAACGACCCAGAATTTTACGGCCGGGCGGAGCTTGCCGCGCCCCAGGGCGCCGCGTGGGACCAGAACAGCGCCAGTGCGGATTACCGCTTCACCTACCGGATTCTGGACCAGGAGGGCCTGACGGTGGGAGAGCGGGACGCGTTCCTGCAGCAGGTGATGCAGGCGGCACAGGACACTCTGGAGAAGCAGATGGCGGAAAAAGGGACGCTGAAGGGCTACCGGGAGGCATTTACCGCGGCGGCCACGGCGCTCTCCAATGGCAAGATCGAATTCACCGGCTGCGAAGTCAACACGCAGGTGCTGATGGAAGAGCGAAATGAGGAATTTTGAAATGAAACAACAAAAAAGGACCGTTGCGGCGGTGTGCGTCTGTGCGCTGGCCTTCTCGCTGGCTGCCTGCGCCCAGGGCGCCGAGCCTGCCGCCTCCGCTTCCGCCACCAGCCAGTCCACTTCCGGCACAGGCTATTCACACTGGCGCGGAGGCCGGGATATCAAAAAATATACGCAGGCCGATTACGATCTGGCGCTATCCTTCCGCACGGAAGGGTACCAGGACCTGAGCGTGGAAGCGTTCAATAAAAGCGTGCTCGATTGGACGCAGGAGGCGGCGTATCACAAAACGGAAGAGGTTTTGCAGCGGCTGTTCGCCCGGCTGCCGGACGATGACGCCAACGCGGATTTCATCTTCCGCACGCTGGGCACCACCTGGGACGAGTGTGAGAAAAAGCATTACAACGCCTGCCCGCAAAACGCCGCGCCCCGGCACAGCGGATGGGCCAAAGCGGAGAGCTATGGCGATGTTTACGGCGACCCGCTGCTGCTGACGGGCGCGTATGTGGATTTCGACTTCGATTACACCATCCCAGACCCCGCCAAGCTGACGGTGGGCCAGCGCGACGCGCTGCTGCAAGGCGTGGAAAAGGACCTGCAGGCGTTCCTGGAAAAACAGGACCTCGCCCATCTGCGCCAGGAAGACACCATGGAAAAAACGCTGACCACAGAGCTCAAGCGGCTGCTGAAAGCGCTGAACGGAGAACTGGTCTGGAACGGAAATATCGACTTGGGCTACTATTTTGAGGAGCCCTGGCACTATGAGCAAAGCCTCTCCAATGGAGCCGTCACGGAAAGCGGGACCGCCCAGTCGGAAGACGGCTATGCGACGGACCGCTATACGCAGAAGCAGTACGACCAGGCGCTGGCCGCGCTGAAATTCGACGGCTACGAGAAGATGTCCATCGCGGAATTTGACCGCAAGGTCATCGCCGCGTTCAATGACGACAGAGAGGGGAACGGGAAGGAGAGCCTGGATCTTGCCTATGAGATGCTACGGGAGTTCTTGCCCGAAAAGGATCCCCATGCGTTCTTCTTCTCCACCACGGTGCCTGCGGCGATGAATGAGTACGAGGCCCGGGTAGAAGAGGTGTACTCCGGCCGCCAAAAGGATCCGGAATGGACGTTCCAAACCAGCAGCGAACTCACGGACGACGTGTACGGCGATTCCGTGGTCACTGGCGAGGCCGATGCCTACGGGACGTTCACGTACCAGATCGTGGACGCGGACGCCCTCACCGTGGCCGAGCGCGACGCGTTCCTCAAGGCCATGCAGGAGGCCGCGCAGCAGGCGCTGGAGACCGCGCTGCAAAACGGGGAAGCGGACGAAGCGGCCTTCCAGAAAGCCCTGGAAGACGCCGGCCGCGCGGCACAGACTGCCAACATTCGTTTCACTGGCTGCAATGTCGAATACGTTTACGCCTATCGGTAAAAAACGACCCGGGCGCCCCAAAAGGGGCGCCCGGGTTTTGCGGTGGAGGGCTATCCTCGCGGCCCTTGCGGGCCGCGACGGTTGGCACTGACGGCGCTGGTGATCGCCGTGATGTTCCTATCCTCGCGGCCCTTGCGGGCCGCGACTGCGGACGGCTGGAACGTGGAAGTCCCCTGCGATGTTTCTATCCTCGCGGCCCTTGCGGGCCGCGACACACTTCATCCGCTTGGACGTTGCCGGCCTCCACGTTTCTATCCTCGCGGCCCTTGCGGGCCGCGACGCCTCGCCCGGGTGCGTGCAGCAGCGGGGGAAGGTTTCTATCCTCGCGGCCCTTGCGGGCCGCGACGGGGAAAAGAACGAATACGGCCAAGTGGATGAAGTTTCTATCCTCGCGGCCCTTGCGGGCCGCGACGGCGTCCAGGTCATACCGCATTTTCTGATCGTTGTTTCTATCCTCGCGGCCCTTGCGGGCCGCGACAAGAAGCACCATACAGACCACCACAACACCAAACGTTTCTATCCTCGCGGCCCTTGCGGGCCGCGACCGGCCACGGGGCCCTGGCCCGCTACCGTCCAGCCGGTTCCATCCCCCCCGCCCC
>CATXYA010000323.1 GCA_958403605.1 uncultured Oscillospiraceae bacterium | reverse complement strand
CATCAATCCTAGTACTTTCATACCAGTTCTTATGTTGATTATAGCACAAATAAACGCTTTTACAAGCTAAAAAACTATGTAATTTTCCAAGAAAAGGCACCCGGGAAACCGATCAGTTTCCCGGGTGCCCGCTATTCATAAATGATAAATTTTAACCCAGCATATTAATGAGGATACCGGCCGCCACAGCAGAACCGATGACGCCCGCCACGTTCGGGCCCATGGCATGCATGAGCAGGAAGTTCTGCGGGTTCTCTTTCTGGCCGACCTTCTGTGCCACGCGGGCCGCCATGGGAACGGCGGAAACACCGGCCGCGCCGATCAGCGGATTCACCGCGCCGTGTGTCACCTTGCACATCAGCTTGCCCAGCAAAACGCCGCCCGCGGTGCCGAAGCAGAACGCGATCAGGCCCAGGGCAATGATCTTCAGCGTGTTCAGGTTGAAGAATGTATCGGCGCTGGTAGTGCAGCCCACCGAGATGCCCAGGAAGATGGTGATGATGTTCATCAATTCGTTGCCCGCGGTCTTGTTGATGCGGTCCACAACGCCGGATTCCTTCATCAGGTTGCCGAGCATCAACATGCCGATCAAGGGCACACAGCTGGGCAGAATGAGGGAGATGATGATGGTGCAGATGACGGGGAACAAGACCTTTTCGGTCTTGGACACCGGGCGCAGCTGCGTCATGACGATCTGGCGCTCTGCTTTGCTTGTCAGCGCCTTCATAATGGGCGGCTGGATGATGGGCACCAGGGCCATATAACTATAGGCGGCCACCGCGATGGCACCCAGCAGATGCGGCGCCAGCTTACTGGTGACAAAGATGGCCGTGGGGCCGTCGGCGCCGCCGATGATGCCGATGGAAGCGGCTTCCTTGCCGGTAAAGCCCAGGAATTTGGCGCCGATATAGGTGGTGAAGATGCCCAGCTGCGCGGCAGCGCCCAGCAGCAGGCTCTTAGGATTCGAGATCAGGGGACCAAAATCGGTCATTGTGCCGATGCCCAGGAAGATCAGCGGCGGATAAATGCCAAGTTTCACGCCTAAGTACAGCATGTCCGCCAAGCCGCCCTCGTTGAGCACCCGCATGAAATCGGGATGGCCTGTTTCCGTGAGGAAGAACTCCATATGGATGATCTCGCCGAACGGAAGGTTTGCCAGCAGCATACCGAACGCGATCGGCAGCAGCAGCAGCGGTTCAAATTGTTTGACGATCGCGAGATACAGCAGCACACACGCGATCAAGATCATGATCAAGTAGCCGGGGTTTTGGAAGATCCCCATAAAGCCGGAACCGCCGGCAATGCCGGTGACGGCGTCTAAAAAGCCCTGCATGGGTGGACCACTCTCCTTTTCTTTCTTTTAAAACGGTTCCGTATAGGATACCACACCGGCCTGGCTCCAGGCGCTGCGGCCCGTTTTGGCCCGGGAAATGCTGCGCACCGCATAGCGGCTGCCGCCCTCCATGCAGGCCAAAGCCGCGGCGATGGCGGCGACGACCTCACCGGAAATGCCTGCTTCGACCACGGGCGCGGGCACCGGGGCCTGCTTGACAGCCTGCGGGACAGCGGCGGGTGCCGCAGCCTTGGCGGCTTGCTTTTTCGCGCCCTTTTTCTTATCGATGGACGAGAAGATCACGCCCTCGAACGTAATGAGAAGATACAGCAGAACCAAGACACAGAACACCAATACGATGCCAGTGACGGCCACGACGGCCCAGCTCGGTTCTCCTTCCGCATTGTTCATTGCCAAAGCAATGGTCATCAACGGAGAAATACCCATAGAACAGCCTCCCAACTTTTCACGATATCTTTTTTTATTATAAAGGAAAAGGATTCGACTTGCAACCGCTTATGTTAAAAAAATCGCAATTTATTTTTGATTTTGGCAAACGGCGTCTTTTTCGCCCAGACGTAAAAAGGCCGCGCGTTTTTCCGTCCCCACAGAAAAATGCGCGGCCTTTTATTTAATTTTAAAAGAAGTGGACCTTACAGGTCCTGCTGGGCCTGTTCAAACTTCTGGCAGGCCTCGCAGACCGCGTCTTCCTGCGCGGGCTTGGGCTCGTACCAGCCGCGCTTGTGCATCTCGGAATAGACGTCAAACTGCATATCGTGCTCTTCGGCCAGCAGCTTCATCAGCTTGTCCTTGTGCTGTTTGGTGGCACATTCGCAGGCGTAATGGTTATATTCCTGCGCGATCATTTTTTCCGAATCCAGTACATCCGTCATGCGGGCCTGGTCGTCAAAGCAACATTTTTTAGCCATGGTGGTCCCTCCTCACTCCGTTTTCAGTTCGCTCAAAATGGTCTCATAGTGCTGGCTATGGCGCGCCGCCATATCCTCGCACAGCTCTTTCAGTGCGGGTTCCTTGCACGCCTGTGCGTACGCTTTATATTTTTTGATGGCGTTTTCCTCACAGGTGAGCAGCTTCGAAAAACCGGACAGTTCCATTTCAGTCAATTTTTTCATGGTCTCCCCTCCTTTTGTACCTTTATTGTTCCCTGTTCCCCGGCGGTTATCCTTTTGATAAAAGCAAAAGCAGGGCCCCGGACAAAATAAATTGCCCGGGACCCTGCTCTGATGCTATTTCTTATGACTAAAAGTCGCAGCTGATTTTTAATACATGCCGCCCATGCCGCCGGCCATTGCCGCATTGGCGGCGGCAGCCGCCGCCGGATCCTCCGGTTCGTCGGCCACGAGGCTCTCGGTGGTCAGCACCATGGAAGCCACGGAAGCGGCGTTTTCCAGCGCGCAGCGGGTCACCTTGGTGGGATCAACGATGCCCGCGACGATCATATCGCCGTAGGAATCCTTCTGCGCGTCATAGCCGTAGTTCATCTCGCCGGAAGCGAGGATCTTGTCGATGATGACGCTGCCTTCCATGCCGGCGTTGGCCGCGATCTGGCGCAGAGGAGCCTCCAGTGCTTTGCGCACGATCTTTGCGCCCGTGCGCTGATCGCCCTCCAACGCCTCCACCACGGTGTCCACCGCGGGGATGGCATTGATGGGGGCTGTGCCGCCGCCCGCGACAATGCCCTCTTCCACCGCAGCCTTGGCCGCGTTCAGGGCATCCTCGATGCGCAGCTTCTTATCCTTCATCTCCACCTCGGTGGCGGCGCCCACTTTGATGACGGCCACGCCGCCGGACAGCTTCGCCAGACGCTCCTGCAGCTTCTCTTTGTCGAAGTCGCTGGTGGTGACATCCATCTGCGCACGGATCTGCGCAATGCGGTCGGAAACGGCCTTCTTGTCGCCCATGCCGTCCACGATGGTGGTGTACTCTTTGGTCACCTTGACCTGGCGGGCGCGGCCCAGCATCTCCATGCTGGCGTCCTTCATCTCATAGCCCAGCTCCTCGCTGATGACGGTGCCGCCGGTGAGGGTGGCGATATCCTGC
>CATXYA010000322.1 GCA_958403605.1 uncultured Oscillospiraceae bacterium | reverse complement strand
CTTCACTTCGTTCAGCACCTTCCCCCACCGGGGGAAGGCTTTTGTTTTTCCTTGCATTCGCGGAAAAACAACATAGCTAACCGCTGGCGTAAAATTTTAACAAGCGTAAAACTTTTAGCAAGTAGTAGCAGGGAGGCGGAACACCGCCCGCGTAAGCCTTCCCCCGGTGGGGGAAGGTGGCTGATGCGCAGCATCAGACGGATGAGGGGGCGCGCACGGGCCTGCCCATCCATTCCGTAGCGGCGGCCATTGGCCGCTGTATTTCCACACCCCCACCCCGCGGCGATGCGCGCGCCGGGGTCGGCGGCCATTGGCCGCCGCTACAAAAGAAGGAGGGGTGCGGGGCAAGCCCCGCATCAAGATCCATCGGCGGCGAAAGCCGCCAACCTTAAAGCGGGCGGCCACATGGCCGCCCGCTTTCCTGTTGTTTATCTGCGTTTCCTCTTGTAAAGGATCACACCGCCGGTACCGAGGCCCGCCGCCCCCAGCAGCACCCACAGCCACCACAAACTGGCTGCCGAGACGCTGTTTCCTTGGGTGGGCGCGCTCTCCGGCGCGGTGCTGGAGCTGCCGCCCGGCGCCGGGGCGCTGGACGGGCTGGCAGCAGAGCTGCTGGGCGCGGCGGCGGAAGACGCCTCGCTGCTGGCGGGAGCTTCCTTGCTGGCCGGGGCCTCGGACGAGGCGCTGGACGCCGTGCTGCCGCTGGGCTTTGCCACCGGTTTTTTACCATTGTTCTTCGGCGTGGGCGGTGTTACCACCGGGGCTGCGCCGCCGTTTGCGGGCGCGCCGGGCGCGGTGATCGTGAACTGCACCGTATTGCCCACATAGGTGATGGTGTAGTTCTGCGCCGCCGGCAGCGCCGCGATCTGGGCGATCATGGCGTCGCGGTTGGCCCACGTCAGCGTATAGGCGCCCGGTGCGGCACTGTTGGCGGGCATGCCGGTGAACAGGGCCGCCGTGGCCGGGGCCAGGCGCTCACCCGCGACAAGGCCGGTGTACTGCAGGCTGGCCACAGGCAGTTCTTCGTCCGCGTAGATGCCGCCGGATGAAAGCTCCGGCGTCACGGTGACGGGCAATTTTTGGATGTTCAGGTACACCGTGGCTGTCGCTGCGGTGTATTTTTCGCTTTCCGCGGGGTCGAAGGTCAAATTCACCGTGTAGCGGCCTGCGTTTTTCAGTTCCGCCGTACCGGGGGCAAAGCTCCACCGGCCCTCGATGGCCTTGCCGTCCACCATGGCGGCGCCCTTGAAAGCGTCCGCCGTCACGGCCTTGCCATCGTAATTACGCGTCATATCGCGCACCGTCAGCGTGGGCACGGTTTTTCCCGCCGCCGCCTGCGTGAACCAGGCGTGGCCCTTGTGCGGCGTGGTGACATAGTTTTTCTGCCCCGCCGCGGGGGTAAAGGTCCAGAACAGTATTTCCGATTCCCGCGCGCCCGTGAAGACCGGCTCCTCCGCGCCCAGCGCCGGACCGTTTTCGCTGCGGGACCAGGTCAAGGTGCCGGGCACCGTTTCGTCATGGACACCCTGCGCCGCGGCGGGCGCCGGGATGTCTTTTACTCTGGCGCCAGACGCCAGAGTCTGCGAGGCCACATTGTAATAGGGCACCGCCGGTTCGATGGTAAAGGTGGTCTGCGTTTTTCCCACGTAGCTGCCGCCCTTGGCGGTGGCCGTCACGGTGATAACACCCGCGTCCGTGCGGTTGCTGGGGCTGCCGTCACTGTTTTGCCACGTGAGAGTATACACATCGCTGGGGATATTTTCCACATCGCCCACCGTCAGCTTGACCGCCGGGGTGATCTGCCCACCCGCATACTGGATGGTGCTGGGCTGCAGCTGCAGCCGTGCGTTCGCCAGATCCGCGGGGGCGATGGTGATGCTGAATCTTTTCGCTGCGGCGGGAGTATTTTTTGTGGCGGCCAGCACGATAAAGTTGAAGGTGCCCGCCTGGGTGGGCGTGCCCGCCAACAGGCCATTTCTCTTTAGGTACAGGCCCTGCGGCAGAGCCGCTTCATCGTCAACATCCCAGTAGATGTCGCTGCCGTCAGAAGTGGTGCCTTTCAGCTGCTGCTGGTAGTTTGACGCCACCGTGCCGTTTTCCAGGCTGCCGGTGGTGATGACCGGCGGCAGCAGGGGCGCAGTGAGGGTGAAGGTGACGCTGCCGGTCAGCTCCTCTGTTTTGTAATTGCGATTGGCCTCGGTTTCGTCTGGAGTGAAGGTCCAAGTGAGCGTTACCGTGTCACCCGCCTCGCCAGTGAACGTGTAATCCGCGCCCAACGGGCCGCCATCCAGCGTCCACATGATCATGCCGGAAACAGTCTCCCCGTCCACGCCTGTTGCCGTGGGCCGCGGGATCGCCAGCAGGGACGTGTCGGCGGCGACGGTCTGCTCTGTGGGGTATTCCACAGTATAGGCCGCGGGTTCGATCCTGTAATTTCCCCGCACAGTGCCATCATAATTGCCCGCTGCATTGGCAGTGACCGCGACGGTGTAATCCCCCGCACTGCGCAAGGGGACGGATTCGCCGTCCTTGATCCAAGTGAACCTGTAATCCGTCTCCGGCACGGTCATTCCGTTCAGCGTGACCGTGACCGCGGGCGTTTGTTCCTGCCGGTTGTAGGTGCTCTTGTCCGGCGTCAGCGTCAAGGTGGCTTTGGACAGATCGCCCCAGGCAATATAGACCGCGTACGCCTGCTCTGTTTTGCCTGCTTCGTTTTCGGCTTGCACCGTAAAGTTGAAGTCGCCCCTCTTCGTGGGCGTGCCGCTCAAGGTTCCATCCGCGGCCAGTGTCAGGCCGTCAGGCAGGGCGCCCGCCGTGACACTCCACGCGATGGGCGTATCGCCCGTGGCCGCCAGCTGCGCGCTGTAGGCTTCCGTCACCGCGCCCTCCGGCAGGGCGGCAGTGGTAATGACGGGCAGTCCTTCTATCACCCCGGCGGGCAGCACCGGCGTTTGGGTACCGGGGACGCCCACCAGCGTGGGCAGGGCGCTATCGCCCGTCAGCGCGCCGTCCGGAATGCTCCACACACTGTTTCCGTCCGCCAACGCGGTACTCCGCGCACCATTTATTGCGGCAGAAAAACTGCGGCTTTCTTGATTCCATCCTGCGAACACGTCGCTCAACGCAGTCCCCAAGACGATGTCCACACCGTTGATCTTATCCTCACCGATGTCTTGCGTCGCCAAAGTTTCTTCGCCTGCAACAATAATTTTCTGATCGGCGCGAGCTTTATTGCCAATGAGAATACCCGTGCCCATAGTTGCATTATCCCCATTTTTCGAGACGATGCGTCCGCCTACCACAGTCAAGCCCAATGAAACACAATATTGAACCGTACTATAATTGTCGCCTACAATGCCGCCACCATTGACCGCACCAATATTGTAGCAATGCTG
>CATXYA010000321.1 GCA_958403605.1 uncultured Oscillospiraceae bacterium | reverse complement strand
CCTACGAAGGATACCTGGAGCAAATGAATGCACAGGGAGAAAACGAGGTCTCCGCAGTAGACCCGGATGCGCGGCTGATGGGGAACAACCGCGGCGGTGTAGAGATCGCCTACAATGTATAAAGCGCGGTAGACAGCAAGCATCACCTGATTTTAGACTACCATGTTTCTCAGAATCCCTCGGATCAACACCAGTTGGGTTATATGGTAAAGCGGCTGAAAAAGCTGGGGCTGCGCGGGTCCACTGTGGTGGCGGACAAAGGATACTACAACGGGCAGGATCTGGCCCGTGTCAAACGGTACCGTGTAAAGGCGGTGGTATCACGGCAAAAGCCATCGGATCCGGTCAACCAGCCTGTGCAATTCCACAATGAGCAATTTCATTACGATGCCTCCACGGATACTTACACCTGTCCTGTCGGCAAGACGCTGTATCCGCATAACAAAAGATCAGCCGCGCGACGGAGGTTTTTCAACAAGAAAGCCTGCTCTGTCTGCCCTTACAAAGAGCAGTGTGCCAGCGGACAGCAGCTTTATCGCACGGTGACGCGCGGGCAGTACAGCGAGATCTACGAAGAAGCAAACAAGCGGTTTGAGGAAAACAAGGAATTGTACAAGCTGCGCCAGCAGCTGGTAGAGCATCCCTTTGGCACAGTGAAACGAGCCTTGGACGGCGGATATTTTCTGGTTCGTATCCGAAAGAAGGTACGGGCCGAGGTTGCTCTGCTCTTTTTGGCGTATGACTTGAAACGAGTGGTAAAGGTGCTGGGATTCCGGGAGATCATGGCTCGCCTGGAGGCCTTCTCCCGCATACTTTCGCACTCCTTTTCCTTGATGCTGTTCCCTCTACCTGTTTCCCTCTGAATTCCCGCCTCTTTTCCTCTCTTCAATCAATCCTCTTTTATAACAGCCGGCCGTCCCCTATGCTACCCTATGCTAGGGTTGGGGGAGATACGTCTTGCCCTGATGCTGGCGGCCGCCGCGCCCGTGGGGGCCAATGTTGCCATCTACGCGCAGCTGTATGGGAGCGATCATTCCTACGCCTGCAAGGCCGTGGTGCGCTCCACCTTGCTGTCGCTCGTCACGCTTCCGCTCATCACGCTGGCCGGAAATATCATCTTATGAAAGGGATGTCGTCTTGAAGGAACAAGAAATGCAGGAGTTTTTCCAGTTGAGACAGGCGCAGGAGCAAGCTGGGAAAGTGGCGCTATGAACGGCTGAACCGCTTTGCCAAAAGGGGACAAATCGTTTTCGCGGGCTCGAGCCTGATGGAACAATTCCTCGTCAACGAGCTGACGCAGGGCCTGGGGCTTGCTTTTTGCATTTATAACCGCGGCTTCGGCGGCTTCGTCATCGACCAGCTGCTGGATGCGCTGGAGCCATGCGTCCTGGCGCTGGAACCGAAATACCTCTTCCTCAACATCGGCACGAACGATATGAACAGCCGGGACTATCAACTGGAAAGATTGCTGGAAAAATATGAGACGCTGATCGCTCGCGTGCGTGCGCGCTTGCCGGAGACGGAGATCTTTTTGCTGGCGTACTACCCGGTCAACCCCGGCGTGGCGGCGGCGCCGTATCTCAAGGAGATTTTCCGGCACCGCACGAACGCGGTCATCCGCGCGGCAAACCGCGGCGTGCAGTGCCTGGCGCAGAAAACGGGCTGCCGTTATTTAGACCTCAATGACAGCATCACCGATGAGAACGGCGAGCTCAAGGCGGCGTATACCGTTGAGGGCATGCATATGTACGCCGACGGCTACGAAGCGGTGCTCAAGGCGCTGCTTCCAACCTTGAAAACATTGTCATGAGCGGGAGAAAGGCGCGCGCCGGGGCCGCCGTTGCGCGTGTCTTGCGCGGTCATGCCGGGTGAGCGCCCGTCTCGGCAAAAGTACCCCAAAACGTCTGTGGGAAATTCCCACGGGCGTTTTCTTTTTGGGGAAGGTTTATCCTCCCCACGAGAGGGGGGACGCGGCCATGCTTTTGACAGGGCCCCTTTGCGCCTGCATGCAGCCGGGAGGGCATGCAGGTAAGGCGGCGCTGCCATGTGTCAGCCTGCCTCCCGGCGGCGGTCCGCCGTTGGCCACAAAGGCCCTTGCCATGTCCCGCGCTGCTCCCGCAGGGAATAGAAAGGCAGCGGAATCGAAGAAAAAATCGTTTTTCAAACAATATCTATCACATTTTAGATAGCGAAAAGCCTTTGCGGCTTTTACAATATTAATTGTAAGGAGGGATCGCGGTGCAGGGCATTAAAAAATATCTGGAAACAGACCGGACGTTTTACAGGCGTCTGCTCACCATCGCCATACCTGTGATCCTGCAAAGCCTGATCACGACCGGCGTCAATCTGGTGGACAACATCATGCTGGGGCAGCTGACGGAAACGGCCCTCAGCGGTTCCACCCAGGCGAACCAGTTCATCATGCTGTTCACGTATGCCGTCATGGGCATCAGCATGGGGGCCTCGGTGCTGTCGTCGCGGTATTGGGGCGCGCGGGACTTTCCGGCGCTGAAAAAGATCATCACCATCGCCCTGCGGTTTGGCCTTGTTTTGGGGCTGGTTTTCACCTTGGCGGCCGCCCTTGTGCCCCGCCCGGTCATGGAGCTGTATTTCCAGCCGGAGGCTGCGGGGGAGATCGCGGCGGGCGTCACCTATCTGCGCTGGTCCATCCCTTGTTTTCTGCTGATGGCGGTGTCCTTCGTGCTCACCAACATCCTGCGCAGCGTCAATTTGTCCGGCGTGCCGCTGCTGGCCTCCGCCTGTGCCTTCGGCGTGAACATCGGCGCCAACTATGTGCTCATTTTCGGCAAGCTGGGCTTCCCGGCAATGGGGGTGGCCGGCGCGGCGCTGGGCACCGTCCTTGCGCGGGTCGTGGAGACGGGCATCATCACGGTCAGCTTTCTGCGCGAAAGCCGCATCCATTACCGCTTCCAAGACCTGCTGCTGTCCTGCGGCGACCAGCTGCTGCCCTTTCTGCGCATCAGCGTCCCCGTCATGCTCTCCGACTGCCTGCTGGGCCTGGGCGACAACGTCCTGGCCGTCATCATGGGGCGCATCGGCTCCAGCTTCGTCTCCGCCAACTCCATTACCACGCTGGTGCAGCGCGTCAGCACCATTTTTATCTCCGGCCTGTCCTTTTCCGGTTGCTTCCTCACGGGGCAGATGCTGGGGGAGGGGCGCGTGGAGGCGGCCCGCAGGCAGGGCTACACCTACCTGCTGCTGGGCACGGCCGTGGGCGCGCTGGCCGCCGCCCTCATCCAGCTCATCAGCGGCACGGTGATCGACTTGTACAAGATCACCGACGAGACTCGGGGCATCGCCCAGCAGCTGATGAACGCCCTGTGCATCATCGTGGTTTTCCGCTCCGCCAACTCCATCCTCACCAAGGGCGTTCTGCGGGG
>CATXYA010000320.1 GCA_958403605.1 uncultured Oscillospiraceae bacterium | reverse complement strand
CTGGGCGCTGGTGCGCGTGTTTGTGGACGACGTGTGCCTGGACGATGCTGCGCTGTGCCGCCAGGGCGTGCTGCGCATGCTGCCCGGCCAGGGGGAGAGCGCCTGGGGCGCCATCGGCGCCTGGGCCTGGGCCGCCAGCCGCGTCATCGACTTTTTGTGCGTGGACGGGCGCTTCGACAGCGCCAAGCTCGCGGTGCAGGGCTGCTCCCGCTCCGGCAAGGCCGCCTTGTGGTGCGCCGCCCAGGACGCGCGCGCGGCGGCGGTGATCTCCACGGTCAGCGGCTGTACGGGCGCCGCCGTCACCCGGGGCAAGACCGGGGAGCACGTGCGGGACATCACCGGGCAGTTCCCCCACTGGCTGTGCCCCCGGTACGCCGCTTACGCGGACAGGGAGGATCAGCTGCCGGTGGACCAGCACATGCTGCTGGCGCTGTGCGCGCCGCGGCCCCTGTATGTCTCCAGCGCCTCGGAGGACACCTGGGCCGACCCGCACAAGGAATTCGAGGCCTGCGTGCTGGCGGGGCAGGCCTACCGCCTGCTGGGGGCGCAGGGCCTGGCGGCGGAGACCTTCCCGCCCGCGGACACGCCGCTCTGTGCGGGCGGAATCGCCTACCACGTGCGCACGGGGGCCCACGGCTGCCGCCTCTACGACTGGCAGCAGTACCTGCCCTTCCTCGCCCGACAGTTTGAGGCGTGAGCGCCCGATGAAGAAGATCGGACGGTTCCGCTCCCTGCAGTCGAAAATGACCATCAGCAGCACGGCGCTTTTTTTGATTGCCGTGCTGCTGATGGAATTTTGCGTTTATGCGGTGGCATCCCGTATGCAGCTGCGGGACGCCATCCGGCAAAACAGCGAATTGATGCTGACCATGGGCCGCAGCTTCGACGACAGCGTGACGAATTTCAAGCAGCAGATCAACCACATCACCATGAATCAGGAGCTGCAGGCCGAGCTGAAGCGCCGCCCCCAAAGCGAGGTGGAGGAACTGGCGCGCTGTGACAGGCTGCGCTCGCAGATGGTGACGCGCACGCTGGCCATGGACACGGTGGAGGGCGCCTACCTCTATGGGCCGGACGGCGCGCTGCTGACCTTCTGGCAGAAAAAGTACCGGGCGGGCGACGCCTTTGTGGTGTTCCCGGCGCAGACGGCGCAGCTGGCGGCAAACGGCGCCATCACGCCCGCGCTGCGGGACGGCCGCCTGACCTTCAGCCGCCTGATCCGCGATATGGCGACGCTGGAGCCGCTGGGCTCCATCACCGTGCTGTACGACGCCGAGGCGCTGCAGAAGGTCCTCGCCACCATCACCCCGGGCGACAGTCGCTTCGTGGCAGTGTTTGACGATCAAGGCGGCGTGGTGGCGCACAACAGCGGGCGCACGGCCACGCTGCGCACCGTGATGGAGCAGACCGACCTCACCGCCGTGCCCAGCGACACGCTGGTGCAGCTGGAGGGCATCGGCCCGGCCTTGGTGAGCCGGTACGAGAGCCGCACGCCCGGCTGGAGCGTGGTGTGCGTGGTGGAGCGCGGCCAGCTGCTGCGCAGCCAGAATTTCACGCTGCGCATGCTGCTGGTCATCGGCGTGCTGGGCATCGTGCTGGGGGCGGCGGTGCAGGCGCTGCTGGCCCGGCGCATCACCCGGCCTTTGCACCAGATGGTGGCGCTGGCCCGCCGGGTGGAGGAGGACGACTACAGCGTGCGCGCCCAGGTGCACACCGGGGACGAGGTGGAGCAGCTGGCCGACAGCTTCAACCACATGATCGGCCGCATCGACGTGCTGGTGAACCAGAACCTGCGGGCGCAGCTGCGCTACCGGGACATGCAGCTGGCGGCGTTGCAGGCGCAGATCGACCCGCATTTTTTGTACAACACCCTGGAGTGCATCAACTGCCTGGCCCAGTTGGACCGCAAGGACGACGTGCGCCGGGTCACCATCGCGTTTTCCCGCATCATGCAGTCGCTGGCGAAGGGGCCGCAGTGGGTCACGCTGCGGGAAGAGCTGGCCTATACGAAAGATTTCCTCACCATCTACCAGGTGCTGCTGGGGGAGAAGCTGGACAGCTCCCTGGAGGCCGACAAGGCCTGCGGGGAGGTGCGCATCCCCCGGCTGACCGTGCAGCCACTGGTGGAAAACGCCGTGCTGCACGGCATCAAGCCCGCCTGCGGCCCCGGCCATGTGACGGTCACCGTCAGCCCGGCGCGGCAGGGCACGCTGGTGTCCATCAGCGACGACGGCGTGGGCATGCCGCCCGCCCTGGCCGAAGCCGTGCGAGCCTACGCCGCCGGGGAGGCCCCGCCCCAGGCGCCGCCCATCGGGCTGGGCCTGCGCAGCGTCATCGACCGCCTGCGGCTGTGCTACGGCCCGCGGGCGCAGCTGTCGCTGCAAAGCAGTGGGGAGTGGGGGACGACCATCGACCTGCTGCTGCCGGAGGACGGCCCCGGCGGCGCGGGAGAGGAGGCAGCTTCATGGGACGCACCGTTGTGATCCTGGATGACGAACAGCTGATCGTGCAGACGCTGCGCACGGCGCTGCCCTGGCGGCAGCTGGGGTTCACCGTGGCGGGCAGCGCGGAAAACGGGCAGGAGGGCCGCGCGCTCATCGACGCCGTGCAGCCGGACCTGGTGCTGACGGACATCGTCATGCCGGGCCTCACCGGGCTGGAGCTGGTGGCGTACTGCGCCCAAAAGCACCCCGGCAGCCGCTTTATTTTGCTGTCGGCCCACAGCGAGTTTGCCTATGCGCAGCAGGCCATGTCCTACGGGGTCACCCACTATGTGCTCAAGCCCATCGACACGGACAAGCTGATCGCGGCGGTGCGCGCGGTGGCGCGGGAGCTGGACGAACGGGACGCGCGGGCGCAGAAAGAGGACCGCCTGCGGGCCATGGCCGAAAACAGCCGCACGCTGGAATCGGCGGCCTCGGCCAGCCTGCTGTTCAGCATCGCGCGCTATGGGCGCGAGATCACCCCGCAGGAAAAAAGCCTGCTGCTGCAGACGGACGCGTTCCGCACCAGCGTGCTGGCGGCGGTGCGCTTTTTCAACACCGCCCCCGGCGAAGAAGGCCTTTTGGGCGCTGCCCAGCGGCACTACCAGGAACAGCTGGCTGCGGCGGGCTGGCGCGTCACCTGGGGCAGCCTGGACGAGGGGCTCACCTTTTTGTGCCCCTTGCCCGCGGGCACGGACCCGCAGCTGGCGCGCCGCCGTCTGGCCGCCCAGCTGGCGCGCGTGGGGGAAAGCCTGCCGGCGGAGTTTGGCATCGCCGCCGCGGCGGTCAGCGAGGTCTACCGGGATCTGGAGGGCCTGCACCGCTGTTACGGCCAGTGCCTGCGGCTCTTGGAGCAGGGCTTTTTCTGCGATGCGCCCGCCGTGCTGGAGCCCGCCGCGCCCCCGCCGCCGGAGGCGCC
>CATXYA010000319.1 GCA_958403605.1 uncultured Oscillospiraceae bacterium | reverse complement strand
CACGGTTCACGCCCAGGATCAAGACGTGGGAGGTGCGCTGTTGATAGGGCTCGCTGCAGGGCACCACGCGGATGTCATAAAGGAACTTGTTCCAAAAGCGGCTGTACAGCAAGTGCAGGGTGGTGTGCTCCATGCCGCCGTTGTACCAGTCCACAGGGCCCCAGTACGCCGCGGCCTCCTTGCTGATGGGACCGGTGGCGCAGGTGGGATCCATATAGCGCAGGAAGTACCAGGACGACCCCGCCCACTGGGGCATGGTATCCGTCTCGCGCTTGGCCGGGCCGCCGCAGTGCGGGCAAGTGGTGTTCACCCATTCAGTGTGGCGCGCCAGGGGGCTTTCGCCGCCCTCGCCGGGCTCAAAGTCCTGGATGTCAGGCAGGCGCAGGGGCAGCGCGCTCTCGGGCAGGGGCTGCCAGCCGCACTGCTCGCAGTACACCATGGGGATGGGCTCGCCCCAGTACCGCTGGCGGCTGAACACCCAGTCCCGCAGCTTGAAGTTGGTCTTGGGCGTGCCGAAGCCCTGCTGCGTCATGTATGTCACGATGGCCTTTTTGGCCTCGTCCACGGTCATGCCGTTCAAAAAGCCGGAATTGACCATGATGCCGGTGGCGCAGTCGGTAAAGGCCGCTTCCTCCACGTTGCCGCCCTGGACCACTTCGACGATGGGGCAGCCGAACTTTTTGGCAAATTCCCAGTCGCGCTCGTCGTGGGCGGGCACGGCCATGATGGCGCCGGTGCCGTAGCTGATGAGCACGTAGTCGGAGATAAAGATGGGGATCTCTTCCCCGTTCACCGGGTTGACGGCGCGCACGCCCTCCAGCTGGACGCCCGTCTTCTCTTTCACCAGCTCCGTGCGCTCGAAATCGCTCTTTTTGGCGGCCTCGGCCTGATAGGCGCGCACGGCGTCCAGGTTGGTGATCTTGTCCGCCCATTTTTCCAAAAACGGATGCTCGGGGCTCATGACCATGTACGTGGCGCCGAACAGCGTGTCGGGCCGGGTGGTGTAGATCAGCAGGTCGTCCCCCGCCGTGGTGGCGAATTTTACCTCGGCGCCGTGGCTGCGGCCGATCCAGTTTTTCTGCTGCACCTTGACGCGCTCGATGAAATCCAGCCCGTCCAGATCGTCGATCAGCCGGTCCGCATAGGCGGTGATCTTCAGCATCCACTGGCTCTTGTTCTTGTGCACCACGTCGCTGCCGCAGCGCTCGCACTTGCCGTCCACCACTTCCTCGTTGGCCAGCACCACCTTGCAGCCCGTGCACCAGTTGACGCTCATCTCTTTTTTGTACGCCAGGCCGTGCTTATAAAGCTGCAGGAAGATCCACTGGGTCCATTTGTAGTAATTCGGATCCGTGGTGTTGATCTCGCGGTCCCAGTCGAAGGAGAGGCCCAGCATTTTCAGCTGGCTTTTGAAGCGGGCCACGTTGTTTTTGGTGACAATCTCCGGGTGGATGTGGTTTTTCATGGCGTAGTTTTCCGTGGGCAGGCCAAAGGCGTCCCACCCCATGGGAAACAGCACGTTGTAGCCCTGCAGCCGCTTTTTGCGGGCCACGATGTCCAGCGCCGTGTAGGGGCGCGGATGGCCCACGTGCAGCCCCTGGCCGGAGGGATACGGGAATTCCACCAGCGCGTAGTACTTGGGCAGGCTGAAATCCTGTTTGGCCGCAAAGGTGTGCTCGGCGTCCCAGGTCTGCTGCCATTTCTGTTCAATGGCCTTAAAGTCGTACTTTGACATGCTTTCTCACTCCAAGATATGATATGGCCGGCAGGAAGCAGCTTGCGCGCCCCCTGCCGGAAGGGACATTATGCCTGCGGGAACTCCGGGGTCACGTCCTCGCCGTCAGCCCACAGGTGCTCCAGGTCGTAAAAATCCCGGGCATCGGGCGAAAACACGTGCACGATCACGCTGGCGTAATCGAGGATGAACCAGTTTTTGGTGTTGAAGCCCTCGGTGCGGATGGGGGCGGTATCGTGCTGCTCCTTCATCTGGAACTCCACTTCCTCGGCCAGGCTTTTCACATGGGTGGAGGAGGTGCCGGAGGCGATGACGAAATAATCGGCCATCACCGTCAAATCGTGCACCCGCAGCACCTTGACGCGGGTGGCTTTTTTGTTGTCCAGAATCCCGGCAATGGTAAAGGCAAGCTCTTTGGGGTCAGTCAAAATAAAATTCTCCTTTTCTGTGGATTCACGCCGCGGGCGCGGCGGAAGAGGCGTCCGGCGGGGTGCTGGCGGCGGGCTGTCCGCCGTCCACGTTGCCCGCGCCCTCGTTCACGGTGCCGTCGTCGGCCATGTGCTTCATCTCACAGTCGATGACGACGCCCTCCTGGCCCAGATCGGCGATGTTCAGCTGGCTGGCGGAGACCGGGGCCTCCGCCGGGCGGAAGTAGGTGTTCAGGCAGTCGGCCGCCGCCTGAGCTGCGATGGGCACGACATTGTATTTGCCGTAGTAGCTGCCCCCGTCCACATAGAGGACGGGCAGCCGCCCCATGGTGATATTTTCACTGGGCACGCCCAAAGCGCTGACGCCCAGGGCCGCGCACTGCATGGGGTTGATATCGGTGTTGATATATTTGAGGAAAAAGGGCATGAGCTTGACCATCTCCTGCCAGGTCATGGTCTTCATATACTTGAACAGCGCCGCATAGAAATACTTCTGGTTGTCCAGGCGGTCGATGTCGCCGCGGGGCGTGGCCGAGGGGTCCTTGCGCTGGCGCAGGAAGAACTCCAGCTCCGCGCCCTGCAGATAGTGGTAGCCCTGCTCCAGACGGCTGCCGCCGTATTCCATGGTGACGGGCACGTACACCTCCAGGCCGAAGTCCTCGCCGCCGAAAGCGTCGATCATCTCGCGGAAAGCCTTGAGCTCGATGGTGATATAGTGGTCCACCTTCAGCTGCAGCTGCTCGTTGAGCGCCCGCACGATGTTGCTCACCTTGGCGGCATTGTCGCCGCGGTTGGGGCCGAAGGAGTACAGGCCGTTGATCTTGCCGGTGCCGTTGGTCCAGCCGTCGTAATCGTTATTGGTGACCACGAAGCTGTCGCGGGGGATCTGCAGCATCTTGACGGTCTGCGCCTTTTTATCGTACTGCACATAAAGGATCATGTCCGCCATCATAGTGTTTTGATCCCGTTCCACCGCGTCCTCGTCCTCATAGTCGAGGCCCAGCACCAAAATGTTCATCTGGTTCGCCGTCAGCTCCGGCGGGGTCTCCACCGTCAGGCCGGAGTTGGTGATGCTGCCGTTGCCCGCGTTGAGCTGGTAAGAAAGGTACCAATAGCCCCCGCCCACCAGCGCCACCGCCAGGCAGGCCACCGCCGCCAGGATGCGCAGGCCCCAGCGCTTTTTCTTTTTGGCCGGGGGCCGGTGAACAGGCTGCTGGCGCTTGCGGGCCGTCTGCGGCCCTGC
>CATXYA010000318.1 GCA_958403605.1 uncultured Oscillospiraceae bacterium | reverse complement strand
TCCGCTTCGACTTCGGTCCCGACAGCTGCGCCATGCGCTATGTGCAGGACGGTGAAGAGAATAGAGTGACCATCGCCTTGGTCGGCACCCGCTGCCTCAACGAGCTGGCCCGGGAGGGCGTGCCCACCAGCAAGCTGCTGCTCAATGGCTATTGGAGCGCGCCCGGCACCTTCACCGTTGTCGCCCGGTGGATCGAGACTTGCTTTGAAAAGCGCATCGACTTCACCTTTGCAAACGGCGTGTGCACGGTGACGCAGACGCCCACCGTGGGCGGCTTCGGGCCTGTGGGCCATGCGGACGAGGCCCCGCTGACGGCGCAGCCCACCACCTGATCCTTGCGAAAAGCGTTCCCTTCGCCCCGGTCGGGCAAAGGGAACGCTTTTTTCCATAAAATCAAAAACATCGGCGTGATTTCCAAAAGTAGCCCCGGCGGGCGCTGTGTTACAATCAGGGGGAGGGAAGCCGCGGCTTCCAGTTTGCACCGGTTTACAAAACCAGAAAAAGCAATATACTGATACTTGATGGAACATTGTCGAAAAATATCAGAATGCGTCGGAGGCGTGCGGGATGAAAAAAAGAAGGTCTTGGCGGCAGATCCTCTTTGGGCTGCTGGCATGCACATTGGTGCTGCTGGTGGCCTTTTTACTGGTGGTGAACCTGCACTTTTACCGCCAGGCCAGTGAGACGGTGCGTCAATCGAACACGCAGATCCTGCAGGTGCGGGCACGGGAGGTGACGGCGCGCCTGAATACCGTGCGCGAGCATGTGCGGGAGATGCTGTACACGGTGAACGAGGAATCCGAGCTGAAAACCGGCTCGGAGATGATGCAGTTCAATGCGCGCGTCGCATGCTATACCAGCATGGAAAACAAGATCGCCGCCAGCAGCGACCTGGACGACCTCTATGTCCTGGACACGGACACCGGAAGCTTGCTGCTGGCGGCTTCCGCCCGGCAGCCCAACCAACTGCGGGCGGCGGTGATGCGGACCTTGAAGGAGGCCGGGATCGAGGCCACCGACCTGCGCAACGAGGCTTGGCAGATCGTGCGCATCGGCGGGCAGGCCTTCTTTTCCAAGGCGTACCGGCTGGGGAAATATATTGTGGGCGGCCTCTCCAGCACTGAAAATTTCGACGCGGCCCTGACGGGTGAGATCAGCGGCGAGGACACAGGGTATCTGCTGCTGCGGGACGGTGAGGTGCTGCACACCGGCGGCTACGACTGGAGCAGCCGCGCCGAGCTGGGGGAGGACGGGTACACGGTGCCGGAAAAAGGCGTCTCCACCTGCGTTTACGAAATGGAGCTGGCGGGCTGCCAGGTGGTGCTGGTGACGCGGGAAAACGCGCTGCAAAGCATCTGGACGTCCACCACGCTGTCGCTCACTGTGATCTCGGCGCTGTTTTTGCTGCTGTTTGGGGCGCTGATGCTGGCGCTGACGAAGCTTGTTTCCCAGCCCACGCAGCAGCTTTTGGTGGCGACCCAGCGGCTGGAGGCGGGCGACCTTGATTACCGCATCCAGGAGGAGCCGGTGAGCAGCGAGTTCTACCAGCTGCGGGGCAGCTTCAACGCCATGGCGGATCAGATCGTGCACTTGAAGATCGCCGAGTATGAGCAGCAGCTGGTGGAGAAGGAGAGCGAGCTCAAGCTGCTGCGCGCCCAGATCCGCCCGCACTTTTTCCTCAACGCCATCACCACGGTGCTCAGCATGACCTATCAGGACCGGGGCGACGATATCCGCCGCTACCTCACGGCCCTGTCCGGCTTCATGCGGTATATGCTGCAGCTGCGCAGCTATTTGAACATGCAGTAGATCCGCTTCCCGGACCGCGTGGCCTGCGTCCTCGGCTGTGAGCCGCAGCTGGAAGACACCCGTGTGCCCTATCTGCTGCTGTTCACGGTGGTGGAAAACTCGTTCAAGCACGCCATGGACCTGTACAGCACGCTGAGCATCCTCATTCAGTGCGAGCGGTTTTCCGCTCCGGGCTTCGAGGGGGTGCGCATCGTCGTGGAGGACAACGGCGGCGGCTTCCCGGAGGAGGTGCTGCGCCAGTACCAGACGGGCAGCGGCATCCGGCCCCGGGACGGGCATATCGGACTCAGCAATGTTTACCGCACCCTGCAGCTGGTCTATGGCAGGGACGATCTGCTGCACATTTCCAACGTCAGCCCCCACGGTGCGCGCGTGGAAGTGTGGATCCCACAGGAGGAAAAGACACCATGAAAATGCTGATCGCGGACGACGACATCGCCACCATCGAGATGATCGAAAAGGTGTACGACTGGTCGAAGCTGGGCATTGACCGTATCCTGCGCGCCTACAACGGCGCGGTGGCGCGGGAGCTGATCGAGCAAGAGAAGCCGGACGTGGTGCTGTGCGATATCGGCATGCCCCAAAGCAGCGGCCTGGACGTGCTGAAATGGGTGCATGAAAACCAGCTGGACATCGAATTCATCTTCCTGACCTGCTATGCCAGCTTTGAGTACGCGCGGGACGCCGTGCGCTACGGCGCCAGCAACTATTTGACGAAGCCCTTTGCGCCGGAGGAGCTGCAGGCCGTGGTGCAGGAGGCCGTCGCCCGGCTGGAACGGCGCCGCAGCACCGAAGACAGCGCGGGACGCCGCCGCTTCACCACCAACATGATTCTCAACAATATTTATAAAGGCGGTTTGGGCACCGACCGGGAGCGCATCGGGCAGATGCTGCGCTCGTGGGACTGCGGCTTTGGCCCGGACGACCAATTCCGCGCCGTTTACGCCACCACGGACAAGACCCAGGCGCTGCAGCACGAATGGCGGGCCGAGACCTTTCAATACGCCTTCCGCCATTTGGCGCTGGAGGCCATTGCCGATGAACTGCATGTGGAGCTGGCGCTGGATTCCTGGGAAGGGCCTTACTATACCATCCTGCTGTTTTTGCCCGCGGAACGGTTCACGGAATATGCTCTGGCGGCGCGCTGCGAGGAATTTGTGCGCATGTGCGTGCGCCACCTCAACTGCAATCCCGTCTGCTTGATCGGGGACGTGGTGCCTTTTTATCAGCTGCATCCCTATTGCCAGGACATGGACAAAATGATGCGCAAGGCGCGCTTTTTGAAAGGCCGCACGCTGCTGTACCGCGAGCAGACCGTCCGCAAAAGCGATTGTGACTACAGCATGGACCGCGAGCTGCTGCAAAACAGCCTGCAGCAGAAAAACAAGCCCGCGCTGATGGACTATGTGGGCGCGCTGGTGAACGACATCCTGCAGAAGGGCACCGCGGGCGACGAGCTGCTGCACCGCCTGCACCAGGACCTGCTGCAGGCGTTTTACGCCTATCTGCAGGAGAACAACATCGAGGCGCACATCCTGTTCCGGGACGAGGCCATGCGGGAGCTGAACGAGCAGGCCGAGCGCAGCGCCCTGGAAATGATGC
>CATXYA010000317.1 GCA_958403605.1 uncultured Oscillospiraceae bacterium | reverse complement strand
CCCTTTACAGAGATGGAAGCCGTAGCGGCTTGGGCACCGCTGGAGCCGGAAGCGCCGGCAGAGGAGCCTGACCCGGAGATGCAAGCGGAACCGCAGCCGGAAGAATTGGAGCCGGCCCCTGTTTTTGCGCCTACGGAGGAATTGCCGCTGGCGGCCGCCGGGGAGCAGCCGCCGGAGCCGGAGCTCCCTGAAGCGCCCCAGGCAGAAGCGCCGCCGGAGGAAAAAAACGCGGCGCCCGCTGTTCCGGAATCTGTAAAAAAGGCGAAAAAAGAAAAGGCCGCGCCTGCGGCCAAAGAAAAGAAACGGCGCAAACGCCACTATTTCGCTACTTATGTGGCGATATTCACCGTGTTTGTGGTCGTGGCCTGTGCGGCGTCGATCGTGGTGATGTTTGCCACCTCCAGCAGCGGCTTGTTCAGCACGACGCCCGACGTGGCGCTGCCCAACTTTAACAATCTCACCCGGGCCGAGGTGGAACAGGACCCCAATTACCGCAATTTCCGCCTGGTCTTTGAAGAGGTCTATAACGATGAAAAGGCCGAGGGCGTGATCTTCGATCAAAGCCCCAAGGCGCCCAAGCAGGTGAAGGAGAACGCCTCCATCACACTGCGCGTCAGCAAGGGCGTGCACAAGGTGACGGTCCCGGACGTGGTCGGCTGGAAAAAGGAGACCGTGCGCGAAAAGCTGAAAAGCCTGGATCTAAGCGTCCTCATCAAGACGGAGATCAACAAGGAAAAGGCCGTCAATACGGTGCTGCGCACCGAGCCCCGGGCGGGCGCTACCGTCACCGCCGGAGATACCGTGACGGTGTATGTGGCGGCGGCGGAGCATGAAACGAACCGTCTCACGGTGCCTGCCTGCGTGGGCATGAGCCGCGATAAGGCGGTCAAGTTCTTAGGCAGCCTGGGTCTGGTGGCACAGACGCGCAGTGTGTCCAGTGGGATGCCCGCGGGGACCGTCGTCTCGCAGACGCCCGGCAAATCGACCACCCTGCGCCGGGGCGCCACGGTGATGCTGAGCATCTCCAACGGTACCGGTGCACAGGTGACCGGCGGCCAGGCGGCCCAGGAGGGCCAGCAGCTGTATCCGGGCGGCCCCACGGTGGGGTATGGAGACGGCCAGGTGGTGCCGGGCTCGGTGGCGGGCCATATCCACACCTGGACGGCGCCCGACGCCAACGGCAATCAGGTGTGTACGGTCTGCGCGGCCACACGCCATGTCAGTTAAAAGGAAGTACGAATGGCACAAGAACCCTATATCCTGAAAGGCATCGGCGGTTTTTACTATGTGAAAACCGCCGATGGCGTTTTAGAATGCCGCGCGAAAGGGATCTTTCGCAAAAAACGGCTGACCCCCGTGGCGGGAGACCGGGTCAAGCTGGAGCAGGAGGCCGGGACCTGGGTGATCGCAGAGCTGCTGCCGCGCAAAAATGTATTTGTGCGCCCGCCCATTGCCAATGTGGACCAGTTCTTTATTGTGGCCAGCACGGTGGAGCCAGTGCCCAGCACGCTGGTGATCGATAAGCTGTCTGCCATTGCGGCGGACAAGGGCGCGCAGCCGGTGCTGCTGATCACCAAAACAGACCTTGCGGCGGCGGAAAAATTGGCAGGCTGTTACCGGCATGCCGGATTCCCTGTGATCGAAGTGGATGCCGCCGGCGGCCAGGGCCTTGCCCAGGTGCGGGCGCTGCTGCCGGAAAAGCTGAGTGTGTTTTGCGGCAACTCCGGCGTGGGCAAGTCAACTCTGCTTTCCGCCCTGCTGCCGCAGCACACGCTGGAGACCGGCGAAATCAGCAAAAAGCTGGGGCGCGGCCGCCATACCACGCGGGAGGTCTGCATTTACGAGAGCTGCGGCGGCCTGGTGGCCGACACGCCGGGCTTTGCCAGCCTGGACATGGCCCGGGCGGCGCACATCCCTAAGGAAAATCTGGAACTGGCGTTCCCCGATATCGCCCGCTATTACGGCCAGTGCAAGTTCACCGGATGTTCTCATTTGGTGGAGAAAGGCTGTGCCGTGCGCGCCGCGCTGGAAGCGGGGGAACTGGATGCGACGCGGTATGAAAGTTATGCGGCACTGTACGAAGAAGCCAAAGAGTTCAAGGAGTGGCAGTAAGAAGTGAAACGATGTGTGATCTTTGCCGCGCAGCCGGTGACGCGGGGGCTGCAGTCCTGGTGCGATGGGGCGTCCTTGGTCATTGCCGCAGACGCGGGCTACCGTAGCGCCCGGGCGCTCGGTGTGGAGCCGGACCTGCTGCTGGGCGATTACGACAGCGCGCCGCCGCCCGAAACGGGAAAGACCGTGCGGCTGCCTGCGGAAAAGGACGATACCGATACCTTTTACGCCGCGCGGCAGGCGCTGGCACGGGGCTGTGACGAGGTCGTCATCCTGGGCGGCCTGGGCGGCAGGCTGGATCACACGCTGGCTAATTTGCATACGCTGGTGTTTTTGGCACGGCACGGCGCGCGCGCTGTGCTGGCGGATGAAAAAAATGAGATCACGGTGCTGCTGCCGGGCCGCCACCGCCTTGCCGCCAGGCCGGGCTGGCATTGCTCTCTGCTGCCTGCGGGGGACGAGGCGCGGGGCGTCACCCTGGAGCATTTGAAGTATCCGTTGACGGATGCCGTACTCACGAATGCGTGGCCGGTGGGCGTCAGCAATGAATTTGCAGGCCCGGAGGCGGTGGTGGAATTCCGGCAGGGTATCCTGTATTGGATGCTGTGCAAAGATTGAGGAACGCTTTTCCCTCTTCCCAAATATACTGGAACAGACAGGTAAATCGGGAAAGGGAGGTGCCGGGATGAAAGTTGTCGTATGGAAAAGCCCTAAGTACCTATCGGGGCTCTTGCGGGCGTTGTTTCACATCAAAAAAGAATCCTGAGAAAAAAGAGGCGCCGCAATGCGGCGTCTCTTTTGCATATCGCCGCCGCCGTTTGCATAAAAATGCCCTAGAACAGTGAAAGGGGCGACGAGGCGATATGGAGGAGTTCAAGGTGTACAAGGACACCATCACGGCGTCGCAGAGCATCTGCGATACAAAACTCGAACTTCCCGTGGAAACGGAAATTTTGATCCCGGATTATCTGCCGCAGGTCTTTAAGATCGTCAAATGTTTTTTGATCCCGGTGGTACTGCAAAAACAAGTGCTCACGGGGCGGCTGACGGCGGAAGGGTATTTGCGCTGTGTGGTGTATTATCAGGCGGAAGAGGATGGCACGCTGTGCCAAACGGAACAGAAGATCCCATTTACGAAACAGGTGGAGCTGCCCACCGGAGATTTCGGTGAGGCCAGCGCACAGGTGTCCGGGGAGACGGAATACGTGAACTGCCGGGCGCTCAGCGGGCGGCGTATCGACGTGCGCGGCGCCTTTGAGCTGCATGTCTCGGTGGCGGCGCAGGCGGGCAGCGACGTAATCACGG
>CATXYA010000316.1 GCA_958403605.1 uncultured Oscillospiraceae bacterium | reverse complement strand
CACGCTCACCGACACGCCCAGCCCCAGCTGCATGTTGGTCATGGCCGTGCGGTAGCTGAAGACCCCGATCACCTCGGTGGCGCCGCTGGGGCCGCCGCCCGTCAGCAGCCACACCGATTCAAATTCATTGATGGTCCAGATGGTGGACACCAGCATCGTCAGTAGCGTGACGTCGGCGATGGAGGGCAGTGTGATGGACCAAAACTTCTGCAGCGCGCCCGCACCGTCGATCTCCGCGGCCTCATAGTAGTCCTTGGGGATGGTCTGCAGCCGCGCCAGGATGGAGATGCCGAAAAAGGGGCTGCCGCGCCAGATGTTGGCCGCCAGCACCGCCGTCATAGCCAATGCGGCGTCGCCCAGCCAAATGAGGTCATGGTCGATGAGGCCCAGCTTTGTCAGCAGGAAGTTGGCCACGCCGCCCGTGTCGGAGAAGATCCACCGCCAATTCAGCACCGCCACGATATTGGGCAGCGTCCAGGGGATGATCATCAGCGCCCGGGCCACGTTGCGGCCCTTGAAGCGGAAGTTCAGCACCAGCGCCATGATGAGGCCGAACACCAGCTTGCCCAGGATGGAGCCCACGGTGTAGACCACGGTGTTGCCCACCGCCTTGCGGAACGAGGCGTTCTTCAGCAGGGAAATGTAGTTGTGCAGGCCCACGAAGTGGGCGCTGCCGCCGATCATTTTATTAGTGAAGCTGATATATATCCCCCAGCCAACGGGGATCATCAGCACCACGAGCAGATACAAAAACATCGGCGCGCTCACCAGGTAGGCAAAGCGGGTGTCCCGCCGCAGCTTGACGCCGCCGGAAGAAGCTTTTCGGTGCATATTCTCATCCTTTCCTTGCTCTTCTTACTTGTTACTATGTACTTTGTACTACAAATTGGGAAACAAACGACCTTCTCAATAAGAACTTTTCTGCCTCAATTTATAGCAGATTGCAAGGCGGGTGTCAAGGAAAACGCGGCGTTTTCTACAGAATGCGAGATGAACTGAAGCGAGAATTGGAAGAAATGACAAAAACTTGGCATTGACAGATTTTGGAAGCCTGCGCTATGATAAGCTTATACAGTATGCCGGGAGCGCGGGCCTTGCGCCCAGGCGGCCGGAAAGAAGGATCGTCATGCCCGAACAGCACCTTGCCAAGATGAAAAACCTGAAAACGCCCAAGCTGTATCTGCAGGTCTATCACGAGATCAAGGATTATATCGTCAAAAATGAGCTCAAGCCCGGGGACAAGCTGCCCACGGAGATGGAGATGTGCGAACTGCTGGGTGTCAGCCGCAACGTGCTGCGGGAGGCCATCAAATCGCTGGAGATCACGGGCGTCGTCCACTCCACGCCGGGCGTGGGCATCGTCATCCAGCAGTTCAATACGGACTACCTGTTCAACAGTCTGGTGTACAACCCGGCGGCGGACGGCAAGGAGATGCTGGAGCAGTACCGCAAGGTGCGCCGGGTGCTGGAGCTGGGCTTTGCCAAAGAGGCCTTCGACACCATGGACCGCGCGCGCCTGGACCAGCTGCGGGAATGTGTGCAGCGCATGGAGGCCATCGCCCAAAAGCAGATCCACGGCAAAGGGGAGCAGACAAAATTCGGCCTCAAATTCGCCGAGGCGGAGGCGGCCTTCCACCGCGCCATCTATGAGGGGCTGAACATGCCGCTGCTGATCTCGCTCATCGATGCCTTTTGGGCCTACGACAAAAACTATCAGCGCCCCACCAGCCCGGCCTATTTGAAATTCACCGTGGAAAAGCACCGCCGCATCCAGCAGGCCCTGGAGGCGGGGGATTACGAGGCTTTCTGCGCCGCGCTGGAGGTGCACTACAAGGTGGTGTACCGGCGGGGCGAAAGCGGCGGCGAAGAGGAGCTGTTGTACGACGAGGTACAGCCCCAGGCGCTGGAACCGCAGTGAGCTGTTCCGCAGAGAGAAAAGAGACGGGGCTTTTGCATAAAATCTTTCGGGCTTGCTCCCTTGATTCCAAGCAAAAACGACAAAAAACGCAGAATTCCGATTTTCGTTGTTTCTTAAAGGGTTTTCTATGCTAGAATAAAGACGAAACACCCGCGCCGTACACAGCAGGCGGCGCCGAAAAAGTGAAGGAGCGTGTCAAAGCCATTATGGTGCAGACGAAAAGTGCGAAGGAGTTTTTCAAGTTCGAGGAGCGCGTGGCCGATCTGGGGCTCATGGCGGCCCCCGGCGCGGAAGAACTGACCCGGAAGATCGACTACCATTTGGTGCGCTGGGCCCAGGAGGCCGGCATGGGCAACGGGACGTTCGTCGTGGAGTGCGAGTGCCCGCGTTTTTCCTCCGGCGACGGCAAAGGCATTATCAAGCAAAGCGTGCGCGGTGATGACCTGTACATCGTGGTGGATGTGGGCAACTACAACTGCACCTATAAAATGTTCGGACGTGAAAACTGCATGTCTCCGGACGACCATTTCCAGAACGTCAAACGCCTGATCCAGGCGGCGTCGGGCAAGGCGCACCGCGTCAATCTCATCATGCCCATTCTTTACGGCGCGCGCCAGCACCGCCGCAATTACCGCGAAAGCCTGGACGGCGCCTTCGCTTTGCAGGAGCTGCGGGCTATGGGCGTGTCCAACATCGTCACCTTCGACGCGCACGATCCCCGTCTGCAAAACGCCGTGCCCCTGCTGGGCATGGACAACGTCATGCCCTATTACCAGGTCATGAAAACGCTGATCCGCGGCATCCCGGACCTGAAGCTGGACCGCGACCATTTTATGGTCATCAGCCCCGACGAGGGCGCTATGAGCCGCAACATGTACTATGCGTCCGTGCTGGGCGTCAACCTGGGCATGTTCTACAAACGGCGCGATTATTCCCGCGTGGTCAATGGCCGCAACCCCATCGTCGCCCATGAGTACCTGGGCGAGAGCGTGGAGGGAAAAGACCTCTTCGTGGCTGACGACATCATCTCCTCGGGCGAGAGCATGCTGGACATCGCTGTGGCACTGAAAAAGCAGGGCGCTAACCGTATCTTCGCCAACGCCACCTACGCCATCTTCACCAACGGCCTGGAAGCCTTTGACAAGGCCTATGAGAACGGCACCATCGCCGGGGTGTTCGGCACCAACCTGACCTACCGCACCCCCGAGCTGCTCAGCCGCGAATGGTTCCACGAGGTGGACGTATCGAAGTACATCGCCTACTTTGTGGCCGCGCTGAACCACGACATGTCCGTCAGCTCCATCATCGACCCCCACGCCAAGATCCAGGCACTGCTGGAGGCCCACGGCCACCGCTGAAACAAGAAGGACGCGCTGCAAAACGATTTTTTGCAGCGCGCTCTTTTTATTTTCTTACGTTGCGGTCCGGGTGATGAAGGTAAGGTCCGCGGGCGCCCCCTCATCCGGCGCTTTGCGCCACCTTCCCCCACCGGGGGAAGG
>CATXYA010000315.1 GCA_958403605.1 uncultured Oscillospiraceae bacterium | reverse complement strand
TCCCCCGCCCAGCGCGCGGCCAGGGAGGCCGCCGGACGGCGGGGCGCGCTGCGCATCGCGGTGCCGGACGAGACCCTCTGTTTTACGGACCGGCTGCTGGGGCCGCAGCGCCAAAATTTGGCCGCGGCGTGCGGCGATTTCATTCTGCGGCGCACGGACGGCGTGTACGCCTACCAGCTGGCGGTGGTGGTGGATGACGGGCGCATGGGCATCACCCAGGTGGTGCGCGGGCGCGACCTTGTTTCCTCCACGGCGCGGCAGCTCTATTTGCAGCGGCTGCTGGGGCTGCCCCAGCCGGAATATTATCACGTGCCCATGCTGGTGAACCCGGCGGGGCAGCGGCTTTCCAAGCGGGAGCAGAGCTTAGGCGTATCCGCGCTGCGCGGGCGCTACACCGCGCGGGAGGTGTGCGGCGAGCTGGCGGCGATGGCCGGGCTGGCGGACACGCCCGCCCCGGTGCGCCCGGCGGAGCTGCTGGAGGTCTTTTCCTGGGACAAGGTGCCGCGGGGCGACTGTACCGTGCCCGCGCGGCTGTTTTAAAGGAGGGCGGAGCATGGCGAAAAGTGAGCGGCAAAAGCAAAAGCTGCTGGTGCTGGCCCAGCTGCTGGAAACGGAGACCGACGAGGAGCACGGCCTGACGGTGGCCGAGCTGATCGCGGCGCTGGGGGCGCGGGGCATCCGCGCCGAGCGCAAGAGCATCTATGACGACATCGAGACGCTGCGGGACGCGGGCTACGACGTGGTGGCCCGACGCGAGGGGCGCGAGTGCCGCTACGCGCTGGCCAGCCGCACCTTTGAGGTGGCGGAGCTGAAGCTGCTGGTGGACGCGGTGCAGTCCTGCAAATTCCTGACCGAGAAAAAGAGCCGGGCGCTCATCAAAAAATTGGAGGGCCTGTGCAGCCGCCACGAGGCCCACGGCCTGCAGCGCCAGGTGTACGTGGCCAACCGCGTCAAGACGATGAACGAGAGCGTCTATTACGCCATCGACACCATCCACACCGCCATTTCCGAGGACCGGCGCATCCGCTTTTTCTACGTGGAATGGACCATGGACAAAACGGTGCGCTACCGCCACGGCGGCAAGCGGTACGAGGTGTCGCCCTACGCGCTGCTGTGGGACGACGAGAATTACTATCTGCTGGCCTGGGACGGCGAGGCCGGGGCCCTGCGCCACTACCGCGTGGACAAGATGGAACAGCTGGAGGTGGCCGGGCAGGCGCGGGAGGGCCGCGCCGCCTTTGAGGCCGTGGACCTGGCCTCGTACTCGAAGCGCACCTTCGGCATGTTTGGCGGCGAGCCCCAACCGCTGACGCTGCGCTTTTCCCAAAACCTGGCGGGCGTGGTGCTGGACCGCTTCGGCAAGGACGTGGCCCTGGTGCCCCACCCGGACAGCGGCACCTTTACGGTGCACATCAGCGCCGTGGTGAGCCCGCAGTTCATGGGCTGGCTGGCGGGCTTCGGCCAGGAGGCCCGGCTGGAGGCGCCCGCGGAGGTGGCCGAACAGTTCACGGCCTGGTGTCGGGAGATCCTGGCGCAATATTGAACAAAAGCCCGGCCCCGGAGGCGCTGCTGCCTCCGGGGCCGGGCTTTTGTTGCTTCTGGTGCTCACGGCTGTGTGCCGAACAGCCGGCGCAGCCGCTCAAGGGAGACCTTGGGCTTGCGGTCCGGCGTCAGCAGGCCGTTGACCTCCTGCATCACGTCCGTCAGCTGGGTGTAGCACAGGCCCGCCAGGTGGGCCGGGCCGTGCAGCAGCATCTGGGTGACCGGCTCCAGCCGCGCGAAAAAGGCTTCCTCGTCCGGCACACCGCCGAAGTAGCCCCAACCCTCCTGGGCGTCCGCGGCAAAGGCGATGCCGCCGTACTCCGTCAGCACCACGGGCTGGCCGCCGTAGGCGTTGCCCGCGGCGTAGGGCGCGCGGTCCTGCGGGGCGCGGACGAGGTAGTTTTCCGGCGTGTCGTACTTCGACAGGTTCTCGGGGAACAGGACATAATCATGCAGGGCGCAGATGTCGGATTCCGCCACCTGCTCCCACCCGTCGTTGGTGCTGACGAGGCGGGTGGGGTCCAGCGCCTTGAGCTGGTAGTACAGCGCGCGGGCATAATTTTGGATGCGCGCGTCCCTGCGGATGTTCAGCACACCCCAGCTCTCGTTCAGGGGCACCCACAGCACGATGGAGGGATGGTTGTAATCCCGCAGGACGAAATCCCGCAGCTCTTCCATGGCGCGCGTTTGGGCCAAGGTGCAGAAATCGTAGCAGCTGGGCAGCTCGCCCCAAACCAGCAGGCCCAGCTTATCAGCCCAATAGTAATAGCGCGGGTCCTCGATCTTCTGGTGCTTGCGCGCGCCGTTGAAGCCCATGGCCTTGGTGAGGCGAATGTCCTCGACGAGCGCCTCATCGCTGGGCGGCGTGAGCAGCGTCTCGGGCCAATAGCCCTGGTCCAGCACCAGGCGCTGGAAATAAGGCCGCCCGTTGAGGCACAGCATGCCGTTTTCCGCCGTGATGCTGCGGAAGCCGAAACAAGTTTTTACCACATCATCCGTGCCGCCAGGACAGGCCAGGCGCACCGTCACGTCAATGAGGTTGGGGTGCTCCGGCGTCCAGTAGAAGGCTTCAAAGCTGCGGTGGTCCAGATCGGGAAACGCCAGGCACACGGTCACGTGGCCGCCGCGGGCCGTGGCGGTGGCGCTGAGGACGATGGGCTCCTGATCCGCGGGGGCAAAGCTGGCCTCCACCTGCACCCGGCGCGGCGCGGGCGTGTTCAGCTCGATCTCACACAGGGCGGTGTTGGTGTCCAGCTGCGGCGTGACACGCACGGCGGTGACGACGTCCGCGCCCGCAAATTCCAGCCACACCGTCTGCCAGATGCCGGTGGTGGGCGTATACCAGCAGGCGAAGGGCTCCTGCAGCCAGCCCTGCTTGCCCCGCGGCTGGGCGCAGCTGTCGGAATCGGCGGCGCGCACCACGATGTCGTTTTCCCCTGGCCGCAGCAGGGCCGTGACGTCGAACGCAAAAGAGGTGCTGCCCCCCGCGTGCCTGCCCGCCAGCGCGCCGTTCACCCACACGGCGGCCTCATAGTCCACGGCGCCGAATTTGAGGAAGACCGTGCGCCCCGCCAGCTGCGCCGCGTCCAGCCGCACGGTGCGGCGGTACCACACCACCGGGCACTGCCGCGTGTCGCCGATGCCGCTGGCCTTGCTCTGGTAGCAAAAGGGCACCAGGATGGACGCCGTGAAAAAGTCCGGCGGCAGCTGTGTGGGCGCGCGGCGGCCCGCATCGTCAAAGGCAAATTCCCAGGGGCCGTTCAGGCACAGCCAATCCTGGCGCTCAAAATCCGGGCGCGGAAATTCCGGCCGCGGGATCGTTGTTTCTCTCTCCCTACAATCCCGTCCCTTTGCGGACGCACGGCCCGCTTTTTTTT
>CATXYA010000314.1 GCA_958403605.1 uncultured Oscillospiraceae bacterium | reverse complement strand
AGCCCGTTGATGGGGCAGCCGATCTCGGTGGCGTAGCGGCCTGTCTGCAGGCAGGCGCGCGCCGGCCCGCACACCGGCTGGCAGGTAAAGGCGTTTTCAAAGCGCGTGCCCTGGGCGGCCAAGGCATCCAGGTTGGGCGTCACGTCCAGGGCCTGTCCATAGCAGCCCAGGGTGTCCCAGCGCTGCTGGTCGGAAAAATAAAAGACGATATTCGGGCGCTGCATCCAGCGGCCCCCCTTTCCTTTCGGCGCGGCGTTGCCCCGCACAGGGCAAAAGCGCCCCGCCCGCGCGGGACCGGGGCGCTTTTGAGGCCAGCCGTTCCCTGTGGGCGGGGCCGCCCGCCGCATTATTGATAGCCGTGATTGTAAATGCCCAGCAGCGCCAGCACGCCTACCAGGCCCAGCAGCTCGATGCCAAGGCCCTTCATGCCGGTGGCCCAGGTACCCGTGGCGCCCACGCTGTGGCCGATGACCACCAGCGCCAGGCAAACCGCCAGCGCCAAAATACCCACGATGATCTTGACTTTCTTTTTGGTATATTCATTCATGACACTGCCCTCCTTAACCCTTCAAGCCGCCCAGTGTCATACCTTGGGTCAGCTGTTTCTGGACGCACATATACAGGATCAGCGTCGGCACCATCACCATTACCATGCCGGCATACATTTGGCCGTACTCGGCTTTGGCGTTCTGCGCCTTCATCAAGTTCAGCAGGCCCACCGGCAGCGTGCGCGCGCCGTTGGGATCGGTCAGCATCGTCATGGAGATGATGTATTCGTTCCAGTATGCCAGGAACTCGAACAGGATCACGGTGATGATGCTGGGCTTCGCCATGGGCAGGATGATGCGCACCATGGTGGTGAAATAACTGGCGCCGTCCACGTAGGCCGCTTCCTCATAGTCCTTCGGCAGGGTCGCCAGATAACTGCTGAGAAGATAGATGGTGAACGGCAGCGTTGTGGAGGCCAGCACCAGGGAAACAACGAACGGATTGTTCAGGAAAAAGCCGTGCCCAAACAGGCCCTTGAGCATTTTATCGCCCGAGACGAACATCAGGAAGATAGGCACCACGATGTAGCTGACATTGATGAACAGCCCCGCCATAAAGCAGGTGTTCAGCAGCTTGCTGCCGCGGAACTTATAGCGGCTGAGCACATAGGCGGCGGGCAGCGCCACCACCAGCAGGATCAGCAGAGCCACCGCGGTGACCGTCACAGACGTCAAAAAGTAATTGCCCATGTTGGCCTTCGTCCACGCATCCGCAAAGTTTTGCAGATACACCCCCTGCGGCAGGGCGAAGGGATTGCCGTAGAACTCGGAGTTTTGCTTGATGGAGGCCATAAAGACCCAAGCCACCGGCACAATAATGAGGATGGCGAGCAGGATCAGCATGATGTAGGTGACCACTCTGCCGGCGACGCCGCTTTTTTCGCCCACGATTTTTTCTCTTTTGTCCATTTCCTTACCCCCCTCTTAAAATTCCAGCGGCTCGCGCTTGGTGACGCGGTTCACAACGGCGGCCAGCGCAAAGGAGAACGTGAACACCACCACGCCGATGGCCATGCCGTAGCCGTAGGTGGAGTTGGTGTAAGCCTGTTTGTACATATAACTGAGGAACACCTCGGAGGCGCCGTCCGGGCCGCCGCCCGTCATCGCTTTGACAAACAGGAAGCTCATGTTGATATTGGAAATGATGAAAAACGTGAGGGTGGTACGGATATTCGTCCAGATCAGCGGCAGCGTGATGGAGAAAAACTGCCGGGTGCGGGAGGCGCCTTCCAAATTGGCCGATTCATACAGGCTCTCCGGGATGGAGGACATGGACGCCATGTACATGACCATGTAATAACCGATGGCCTGCCACACCATGGCGATCGCCAGGCTGTAGATGACGACCTTTTGATCGCCCAGCCAATAGACGGGGTCCGCATCACCCCGGAACAGGCTGAGCACACTGTTCAGCAGGCCGCGGTTGGAGTCATAGATCGCGCTGAAAATGGCGCTGATAACGACGACGGACAGGATATTCGGGATGTAGAAAATGATGCGGTAGAAATTTTGGCCGCGCAGTTTTTCACGGGTCAGCAGCGCCGCAAAAAGCAGCGCGAAGGCCATGGTGGCCACCGTGACCAGGACGATCAGCAAAATGCTGTTGCGGCAGGAGCGCAGGAAGTTTTCATCGTGAAACAAAGTCACGAAGTTGGAAAAGCCCACAAACGTTTTGTTGGCCGAATAACCGCCCCACTTGAACAGGGACATCTGAAATACGTTGAAGGTGGGGATCGCAAGGAAAATGACAGCCAGAATGGTGGCTGGTGCTACACAGGCCACAATAAACCGACTGCGCGCTTTATTCTTCTGCACAATACCATCTCCGTTCATAAAACAAAAGCGGTGAGCAAAAGGCCGAATGTCCTTCTGCTCACCGCCCGGTTTCGTTACTACCCATGCGGCAGGCACAAGTGCGTGCCGCCTTTGTTTAAACCCGGTTCGCCTGGATATGCAAGCGCGCCGCGCTTAGAGTTTTACATGGCGTCGCGCAGAGTGGCGCAGGTTTTCTGAACGGCGGCCTTCCAGTCGTCCACCGTCTTGGTGCCGTTGACAACGCTGTCCATGGTGAAGCAGACGTCCTGCTTGATGTTGACGCCTTCCACGGGGGCAGTGGTGGCAAAGGTGCCGATGGCGGCTTTGGCGCCGTCGTCATACACGCTGTAGTAGACCTTGTTGTCGTCCGACAGCTTGTCGGTCATGCCCGTGATGGGCTGCACCGCACCGGCGGCCGCGAAGATCTCGGCAGCTTCGTCGCTGTACAGGTAGGTGAGGAACACTTTCGCCAGCTCGGCGTTCTCGGAGCCGGCCGGGATCCAGCTCTGCTCAAAGAAGGTGTAGCTGTAGCGGTCGCCGCCGTCCTTCATGGCAGGCAGGGCCATGAAGCCCCACTCAAAGCCGTCGGCGCGGGGCGCATCCGCCATCTCACCGATCACCCAGTTGCCGTTGGGCATAAACAGGGCCTCATTGTCCAGGATCATCTGCTGGTTTTTGGTGAAGTTCTCGCTGTTGGCATAGGACGGCGTGGCGGGATTGGTGTTCTGCGCCAGTTTGCCCAGCACTTCAAACATCTCGTCCATCTCGCTGCTGCTCCAAACCGTCTCGTCATAGACCAGGGCTTTGTTGAAGAAGTCCTGGCCGCCCACTTCCGCGATCATCGCATAGGTGAAGGCATCCAGATAGCCGGCGACGGGATAGGTGAACAGGGGGATCTCGGTCTTGTCCGCCAGGGCGAAGAACTCGTCCCAAGTGGTGGGCAGCTCCAGATCGCCGCCGCCCTCGGTGAAGTTGGCATTGTTGTAGAACAGTCCGCAGGGGCCGTAGAACATGGGCATCATATAAACCGTATCATCGCCGGAGGGATTGGTGGTCAGGTTGCCGG